>CAZHJN010000034.1:0-21371 GCA_964532995.1 uncultured bacterium | reverse complement strand
ATGAAAACGGTCTTGAATTTTCTGAACAGGCAGTGGTGAAAATAAAGGTGCTGGGTTATGTTCCAAAGCATGAATTTTCTGACTGGCATCAGGATTTCAAACAGATGATTGAAAAATACAAACCCACGGCTTTACTTTTTTCAGGTGGACATCTGCTTGAAAAAATTCTTCGTGATTCAAATGAAAGAATGATTCTGGATAATCTTGAGATAGCAACATTTGATGAGGTTCCATACATTTATCAGGAGAAACAATACATCCATGAGGTGATTCAGCCACTTCAGGACCTTGGTAAATATGCTCTTGGTGAGATAAAAAAGATAATAAGCTGCCAGCAGAAAACAGTGAAAATAAAACTTCAGCCTTCTGTTTGTTTGAAAAATAAAAGGGGGTGATACAGATGAAGAAAAAAGGATTCACCCTGATAGAACTTCTTGTTGTTATAGCGATCATAGCGATACTTGCAGGGATGCTTCTGCCGGTTTTGTCAAGGGCAAGGGAGAATGCCAGAAGAGCAGTGTGCATGAACAACCTGAGGCAGTTTGGGCTTGCGACACACATGTATGCCCAGGACTATGATGGATATCTTCCACCTGGAACCGGGATAGTCAATAATGGAGATGGCGGTGGTGAGTCGACCGTCATATGGGAATGGAGGGTGGGTGATAATCCTACATATGTTAAGTCAAATGGTGGATACAGAGGACCAGGATATTTTCTGAAGGGATACAGGGCAACAGGCAGGGGTCAGTATCTTCCAAGCATAGAGGTATTCATCTGTCCGAGCTGCAGAAATTGTGGAAATGCTGTTGTTGGCACAAAGGCATATCTTGCGAGCCGATATGAAAACACTTCAAGCAATACAACGTGTCCGACAGTTTATGCCTGGAATCACAGCACAGACATTTATGCACACTCATGGCAGCCTGTATCAAAGGCGTATGGAAAGCTTGATAAAGCGATAAAGCTTGGAGCGATATGGATGACAGATGCATATCAACCATACAGCTGGCCACCTGAACCAGGTCAGGGTAGACCATGGTATGGAAATCATCTTGACAGGGATGGACTTCCCACAGGTTTCAATGTATTGTTTTTTGATGGAAGTGTTAAGTGGATACCTGGATGGAAGATATTCACTATTCTGCGTGGTTATGGGACAGGTGGAAACTATAACCACGAGTGTCATTTCTGGACAAAACTTAACTGGAATAATCTGAATTATTAGTCAGAAGAAAAATTGCATCGGATTCTGGCCTATAATCCTAAGAGCGGGTTATGTTCCGCTCTTTTATCTACTTCACAAGGGGGTGATTTATGGAACTTATAAAAGTGAAGATTGAAAAACCCGAATCAATTAACTTTATTCTCGGTCAAACCCATTTTATCAAGTCAGTTGAAGATATCCACGAGGTACTTGTTTCTACGGTGCCGGGAATAAAATTTGGTCTGGCTTTCTGTGAGGCTTCTGGTAAGTGTCTTGTTCGCTGGTCCGGAACAGATCAATCCATGATTGAACTTGCTAAAAAAAATGCACTCGCCATAGCAGCCGGTCATAGTTTTATTATTTTTCTTGGAGAGGGTTTTTATCCGATAAATGTTTTGAATGCAATAAAGATGCTTCCTGAGGTATGCAGAATTTTTTGTGCAGCAGCCAACCCGGTAGAAGTGATAATTGCTGAAACCGATCAGGGAAGAGGTATTCTTGGTGTGGTTGATGGCTTTCCGGTTAAGGGCATAGAGGACGAAAGCGAAATTAAGTGGAGAAAGGATTTTTTGCGCGGGATAGGCTATAAATTCTGAAAAGGGATTTTTGAGCAGCCTTTTCTGATCAGTCGTTATCCGGGTTTTTGACAAATCCAAATTTTTACATTAAACTACTGTTCCGTATGGGTACTCAATTTTTTGCACTCGGAACGATTTTTGTGCCGATTTTTGGTTCTCTTACCATACCGATTGCAGCTCTGGTATCAAGTAAGTTCAGGAATTTTTGGGCTGCTCTGATTGGTATATCCACATTTATTTTGCCATTATTTCTGATGAGGGATATTTTACAGAATCCTGCGGGTGAATTTGTTTTCAGATATCCGTTCATCTTTAACCTTGATTTTATACTTCTTATAGACGGCCTTTCAGTTTTTGCTTCACTTGTTTCTTCTTTTATCGGCGCTCTGATCATACTTTATTCCATTGATTATGTTGCGCACGACGATTATCAGTCAGAATATTATCTGATGGTTGTCATGTTTATCGGTTCAATGATGGGTCTGGTTTATTCAGGTAGCCTTGTTTTTATGTATATCTTCTGGGAAATTTCAGCAATCTGTTCATGGAGATTGATTGGTTTTTATCGTTATCCTTTGCACATAGTTAAGGCTGATAAGTCGTTTCTCATTACTTTCTTCGGCGCGGTGGTGATGCTTTTTGGTTTTATTCAGATTCACAGTTATACCCATACATTTGACATGACAGCTATGAGAACAGTGCCGGTTTCTTCGCTTGCTGTTTTCCTGATTCTGATAGGAATGTTTTCAAAGTCAGCGACTTTTCCGCTTCATACATGGCTTCCTGATGCTGGCGTTGCACCCAGCACTGTTACCTCTCTTCTTCATGCTGCTGTGCTTGTTAAAATTGGAGTTTACGCCTATGCCAGACTTTTCTGTTATACATTCAATATCCCGTTTGAATGGGATTCAATAATTCCTGTGCTTGTTATGTTTTCAAGCCTTGTTTCTGCTGGAGCCGCACTTATTGAATATGACATTAAAAGGATACTTGCTCTTTCAACCGTCAGTCAGATTGGTTATATCTTTCTCGGATTCTGGACAAGGACGATTATCGGGGTTACTGGTGCAACCCTTTTTATTCTCATGCATGGACTGGCAAAAGCGGGTTTATTTTTGTGCGCCGGTATTATTGAGCACGGTACAGGCAAAAGGGATATCAGAGAACTTGGAGGACTTTTCAAAAGTATGCCTTTTACTGCAATCAGTTTTCTTGCCTGCATCCTTTCTGTGATCGGGATTCCGCCATTTGGTGGTTTTTTTTCAAAATTCATGGTAATTTCAGGAACAGTTGAAGCCGGTAGGCCCGGCATAGCTTTTATGGGACTTTTTATTGCAGTTATGACTGCAGTGTATTTATTCAGGTTGTTTCATTCTGTTTTTTCCGGTGAGAATAAGACTCAGGGGCACGAGGGTTCAAGCATGATGGTCGGAATCGTTTTTGTTCTTGCTTTTCTATCTTTGATTGCAGGGATATTTATAGGATTTTCAGGATTCTTTGCAGAAATGTCAGCAGATCATCTTCTTGAGAGGATTAGATGAATAGAGAATTTGTGATTTTTTTGCCAGTTGTTATGCCGGTAATTGCAGGTATTGTTTGCTGGTGCATACCTGAAAGCCTGCGGAGAATCAGGAATATACTTGCAGTTTTAAGCACTGTTGCTCTTGTCTGGATAGCGGCTGTTATTTATAACTCTGGAGACTTCTCATATGGCGGACCCTGGTTTGTATCAACTGTAAATTTCTCATTGGAAACAACCGTTCTCAACAGGTTTATCCTGATATGGGTTGCTGTTTTTTCGTTTCTCATTACCTTGTATGTAACTGAAGAGATGGTTTCAGAGAGGTCTCGAGAATTTATAACATACTTACTTATAACAGCCGGACTTGCGTCTGGAGCGATTCTTTCTTCTTCATTTGTGGCTCTTTTGTTTTTCTGGGAAGCGCTTCTCATTACTCTTTATCTTTTTATTGTTCTTGGTGGCAGGGAAAATTCAATAAGAACTGCTTTGAAGGGTTTTATCCTTGTTGGTTTTTGTGATTTCTGTTTGATTCTTGGTATAGCAATTTACTGGAAAATTACAGGTTCGTTTGATTTTCCAACCAAACCGGTTCAGGTTCAGGGTATTGCGCTGTTTAGTTTTATCCTCATGGTGATTGGTGCAACGGGAAAAGCAGGCGCTTTGCCCTTTCATACCTGGATAACGGATGCCGCAATTGATGCTCCTGTAAGTTTCATGGCTTTTTTGCCTGGCGCACTTGAAAAACTTCTGGGGATTTATTTTCTTACAAAAATATGTTTTAACTTTTTCTCCATCCAGCCGGGTTGTTCTGCTTCTCTGGGTCTTATGAGCCTTGGTGCATTGACAATAGTTGTTGCGGTGAGTATGGCTTTGATCCAGAAGGATATTAAAAGACTTCTTTCCTACCATGCCATAAGCCAGGTTGGATACATGATTGTGGGTATTGGTTCTGGAGTTCCCGCAGGAGTCGTTGGTGGACTTTTTCACATGCTCAATAATGCGATTTATAAATCAGCTTTATTTCTTGGTGCTGGTTCGGTTGAGAAAAGCACAAAAACAACAGATCTTAAATCTCTCGGTGGCCTTTATGATAGGATGCCTGTTACCGGTCTCTGTTTTATTATATGCGCTGCTGCAATATCCGGTATCTGGCCTTTGAACGGTTATGTTTCAAAGGAGATGGTTATACATGGAGCACTTGAAACCGGTTACAGGATATTCGCGATTGCGTGCTGGATAGGAGCAATCCTGACATTTGCTTCGTTTTTGAAGGCAAGTCACTCAATGTTTTTTGGTGAAAAGAATCAACAGCTTGCAGATGTCAGGGAAAATGGTCCGGCTGTCTTATTGCCCATGGCAATTCTTGCTTGTTTGTGCATCTTCTTCGGACTTTTCAATGAGATTCCTCTGAGGGCAATTTCAGATGCTGCCGGAGTGCCTGCCCGGTATGATTTTTCAAAACATGCGCTGGATCTGTTCAACCCGGTTTCAGGCATCACAGTGCTTTGTTTGATAATCGCGTTTATTCTTCATATGCATGGATGGCTTAAAAGCGGTAAAAAAGCTTACCTTGCATCAGAGGTTGTTCACCATCTTCCTGCCATCAGGGTTCTGTATGATCTTGCAGAAAAGAGAATCTTTGATTTGTATGAACAGGGACTGAGATTTATAAAAGTACTGTCTCTTGCTCTTTATCATGGATTTGATAGATCTTCTGACTGGTTATATGAGAGGCTTATTGTCGTTTCAGGAGTAAAGGCAATAGATTCATTACGATCCATTCACAGAGGATATCTGGCAGAATATCTCGGTTGGTTCTTTGCCGGGGTGATTCTTGTGTTTGTTTTTGTTTTGATCTTTTAGGAGAGATTATGTTTTTATTTGTTTTTATAGGTTTACCGCTTGTACTTGCCGGTTTTATGCCGGTGATCACAAGGATTTCAAAAAGGATTTTGCCTGATATTTTGGGTAATTTGTGTTTTTTCCTTTTACTTGTAGCAAGTTTATCGATTTTTCATCTCTGGCCCGGTGCAGGCCGATTTTATCATACTCTTGTATGGTTTGATTCAAACCTGAACATTCCCCTTGTGCTTGATGGGTTCAGTTTATTAATGATCTTTATTTCTTCTTTTGTTGCCCTCAGTGTTGGGCTTTTTTCAATTAATTATCTTGACAGGTATGGTTCAAGGACCCTTTTTTACTCAATCATGCTTGTGCTTGTTGCGTCCATAAATGGAATTATTCTTGCGGCAGACTTATTTACAATGTACATTTTTATTGAAGCAGCAGGGATTTCGTCATATGGTCTTGTCGCTCTTGGAAAAAATAGATATTCAACAGAAGGAGCTTTTAAATATCTTGTGCTTTCTGCGATAGGATCATCCTTTATTCTTCTCGGTATTGCGCTTGTTTTTGTGAATACAGGAACCACTTCTATTAAGGAGATAGCTTCAGTTACATTTTCCAGCACGAAATTGGGTGTAATTCTGTTTCTGGTAGGTTTTGGTTTAAAGTGTGCGCTTGTGCCGTTTCATTTCTGGATGCCGGATGCCTATGCTTTCGCGCCTGCTGTCCTGCCGGCAATGAGCTCGGGAATTTTTGTGAAGGTTGCTGGGGTTTATTCTCTATGCAGGGTTTTTTTCAATGTTTTTGGCCTCAGTTTTGCTGTTTCTTCTGCAATGATTTATCTTGGAATAATTTCAATTCTTGCTGGCGCATTTCTGGCTCTCGGACAGACTCAGCTCAGACGAATGCTTGCATTTTCCTCGATAAGTCAGATTGGTTATGTTATTGTTGCTTTTGGAATAGGAACGCCGCTTGGAATAATAGGCGGATTGCTGCATTTATTCTATCATTCCATTTTCAAGGTTCTTTTATTTTTGAATGCTGGCGCGGTTGAATATGCAACAGGAACAGATGAGAGTAAATCTCTCGGTGGTCTTGGGGGGAAGATGCCATTTACTTCAGGAACAAATATTATTGGGATTCTTTCTGCGGCCGGGGTTCCTCCACTGAATGGATTCTGGAGCAAGTTGATTATTGTTATAGCACTTGTGCAGGCGAAAATGTTTCTTTACGCTTTCATTGCTGTTTTTGCCAGTGTGCTGACTCTATGGTATCTGCTTCTGATTCAGAGAAGGATTTTCTTTGGAAAATTAAAAGAAACACTGGCGCATGTTAATGAGGTTCCTTTCTGGATGACACTGTCAATGGTGGGACTTGCTCTGTTCTGTGTATGGACAGGTGTTGCTTTTGCTCCTTTTATCTCGCGATGGATACTTCCGGCTGCGCAGGTTCTCATTGATGGTGTGAGGGCGTCTCTGAATGCTTTTATAATTGGAGGATAAAGTTCGATGAATGCGCTGTTGCTTGCAGGCGTTTTGATTTTTGCGGGACTGGCAGTTTTTCTCAGAGATTTGCTTAAAGCTGTGATATGCCTTCTGATTTCAAGTGTGTTTCTTGGCATTGTTTTTTTCAGATTGAACGCTCCGTTTGCAGGGGTTTTTGAGATTTCTGTTGTTGCCGGGCTGATAATGGTTCTTTTTATCCTCACGATTTCTTTAACAGGTGCAGAGGATACTGTTTCTGAACCAAAAATACATATTGCATTTTTTGCCGTATTGTTTTTAATATTTTCCTGTGTTGTTCTTTACAGATTACCGGCTGCTGAAAAGCTTGTTGTTAAACCTGACCATTATAACAGTTTCGGCGAGGTCTTATGGATTGGAAGGGCTTTTGATATGATTGGACAGATAAGCGTTATATTTGCCGGAGTTTTTGTTCTTCTTGCTGTTGTGGGGAGGGGGAGAAATGGTAAATAATTCTCTGGCAGGTGGTTTGATTTATGCATATTCGTTCGCTGTTCTGATATTTATAGGTTTTTATTGTATTTTTGCGCGCAGAAACATGATAAGAATTCTGATAGGTCTTGAAATTATTTCAAAAGGAATAGCGCTTCTGATTATTTCCGGGGGTTATCCGGATAACATACTTGTTGCGCAGGCCCTTGTGATTACCATCATCGTTATAGAGGTGTGCGTAATGGCTGCTGGTCTGAGTCTTGTTATAAAAGCATACAAACAGTCAGACAGCATTGATATCAGGACTTTTTCAAAATTAAAGGGTTGATGCATGGAAAAAATCAGTGTTTTACTTTCGCCACCGGTCGCTTTTACGGTTGTGTTGATTGTGCTTACAGTTTTCTATCTGGTTGCAGGAAAATTTTCACCTTCTGTACGGAAAAGCAGGGAGAAACTGTCAACCTATGCTTGCGGAGAAAATATTCCCGGCTTTAAGTTCCAGTTCGGTTATAACCTGTTTTTCATATTTGGCTTGTTTTTTACCATTATGCATGTAACAGCTCTTGTAATAGCGACACTGCCGGCTGTATCTCCAGCAGTTTATTTTGGAATTTTTTATCTTGCTGCAATCTTTCTGTGTGTTACTGGCATGATGTTCTATGACGAAAAAGATTCTGAACAATTTTCAAACACGAGGGAAACAGGTGATTGAAAAATTGATAAAGTGGTCAAGGATCAGGTCTCCCTGGATACTGCATCTGAATACAGGGGCCTGTAACGCATGTGATATCGAGATTGTTGATGCTCTTACACCAAGATTTGATGTTGAAAGGTTTGGGATTTTGCTGAAGGCAAGTCCCAGGCACGCTGATGTGATTGTGTGTACCGGACCAGCAACAAGACAGATGAAGGATAGAATCATAAGATTGTATGAACAGACCCCGGATCCAAAGTTTGTTGTTGCTGTTGGTGCCTGCGCAATGAGCGGATGCGTTTACAGAGGAGCATATAATGTTCTCGGCGGAATAGATCAGGTTATTCCTGTTGATATATATGTTCCCGGTTGTCCGCCAAGACCTGATGCGATTATAGATGGAATTGTTAAACTGCTTAAAAAACTGGAGAACTCAAAGTGAATGAGAATACCATTATTGACAGAATAAAAGAGCTTCTGGGTGAAAAAGTTGTTGAGATAACACTTCAGAGATCCAGGAGAATTTTTCTGATTGTTTCCCCTGAAAATTTGCTTGAAACAATCAGGATATTAAAAAATGATTTAGGCTTTTATCATATTTCAACCATTTCAGGTGTTGACAGAACAAAGGATTTCGAGATATTATACCATCTTGCAAATAATCAAACCTCTTTAACCGTGAGAGTTTCCGTAAGCAGGGAAAATCCGGAGATACAATCCGTCTGCGAAGTAATCCCGGGCGCTATTCTTTATGAAAGGGAGTTGCAGGATATGCTTGGAATAAAGGTTATTAATATTCCGGATCCAAGACCGCTTGTTTTGCCTGATGACTGGCAGCAAGGAAATTATCCTCTGCGAAAAGATTGGAGCTATAAATCTCCGGAGGAAAAAATTCCAGGAGAAAAGCAATGAGAAGGATAAAGATACCAATAGGTCCGCAGCATCCTGCGTTGAAAGAGCCCATAAGTTTGAGGATGACGATAGAAGGTGAACTTATCAAAGATGCTGATATTAAACTTGGATATAATCATCGTGGAATAGAAAAACTTGCAGAAAGCAAAACATTTATCCAGAATATCTATCTGATGGAGCGAATATGCGGTATATGCTCGCATTCGCATACAACCTGTTATGTGCAGGGGGTCGAGACTTTATGCGAACTTGAGGTCCCCAGACGCGGTCTTTATCTGAGGGCCCTTGTCTGCGAACTCGAAAGGATACACAGCCACTGTCTCTGGCTTGGGGTTGCCGCACATGAAGCGGGTTTTGATTCGCTTTTTATGTATACCTGGCGGGATAGAGAGGTTGTGATGGATCTTCTTGAGACTATTTCGGGAAACAGAGTTCATTATGCGATAAACACAATAGGCGGGGTTAGAAGGGATATTAATATCGCGCAGAAGGAAAGAATCCTTGAAGGTATTCAATTTTTGAAAAAAAGAATAGAGTATTATACGAACCTTGGCACAACAGAACCCACTTTTGTTGCAAGGATTGCGGGTGTTGGTGTCCTCTCAAAGGAAAAAACTATGTCTCTCTGCGCTGTCGGGCCAACGTTAAGAGCATCAGGTGTTGCTTCTGATATAAGGAAGGATGATCCCTATGCTGCATACAGTGAGATTCCATTTGAAATCTGCACTGCCGATACCTGCGATGTGCTTGGAAAGGTGGTTGTAAGGGTGAAAGAAGTAATTGAATCCATCAAAATTATTGAGTACATAATCAGAAATCTTCCTGACGGTGAGATAAAGGTTAAAGCGCCAAGAAAAGTTAAGGAAGGAGAAGTTGTCAGCAGGTATGAGGCTCCAAGAGGAGAGAATATCCATTATATAAAGAGCAATGGAACTGATAAACCTGAAAGATTGAAGGTCAGGGCTCCAACGCTTGCAAATTATCCCGCAACCATAGAAATGCTGAAAAACTGTTTTATTGCGGATATCCCGTTGATTTTTGCGGCAATCGATCCATGTATATGCTGCGCGGAAAGGTTTGTTGAGATTATTGATAAAAGAAAAGGAAGCAGTGAGATTCTGAGAATGTCTGATATTAAGAAAAGATATACCAACAAAGAAATTAAAAGGGATGCAGTATGGCCATTTTAGAAACGCTTTTCTATTTGTTCGTTTATCCCGGCGTGATATTTTTGTTTGTTTATTCAACTTTCTGTGAATGGTTTGACAGAAAGCTCTATGCTCGATTGCAAAACAGAATAGGTCCTGCATATACCGGAAGGGCTGGGATTCTGCAACCGGTCGCTGATTTTTTCAAACTGCTGTTCAAGGAGGACATAGTTCCTGAAAAGGCGGATAGGATTATTTTTTCCTCTCTGCCGGTTATCGGTCTGGCAACTGTGATAACAGCCGGGCTTTATCTTCCCCTGTGGAATTTTGAACTGACCCGCTCTGGATTTAATTCATTTCAGGGAGATATTATCGTGGTTCTGTATCTATTAAGTTTGCCCACACTGATTTTCTTTCTTGCCGGATGGCACTCAACAAACTTTTTTTCGACCATAGGTGGAGTCAGAGTCCTCACAATGCTTTTTGGTTATGAGGTGCCTCTGTTTCTTGCTGTTTTAAGTCCTGCGGTCGTTGCTGATTCCTGGCGTCTTGCAGAGATAGCTGACTTCTATCAGAAATTTCCTTTTCTTTTGTTTTTTCAGGTGATTGGTTTTTTTGTCGCTGTCATTTCGCTTCAGGCAAAGCTTGAAAGAACTCCATTTGATATTCCACATGCTGAAACAGAAATAGTAGGCGGAACATTTACGGAATATTCCGGGAAAAAGTTTGCATTCTTCAGACTGATGACGGATATTGAACTTGTTGTTGGCAGCGGCTTAATAGCAACTGTTTTTATGGCTGGGTTTTCAAATGGGATTTTTGCTTCATTTTTTAAGTTTGTTCTGAAGACGTTGATCGTTATTTCAATTCTTTCTCTTATCAGGGCGACTTTTTCGAGAATAAGGGTGGACCAGATGGTTGGTTTTGCATGGAAATATCTGACACCTCTTGCGGTTTTGCAGCTTCTGATAAGTATTATCGTGAAAGGGATTATACAATGAAATTGAAACCTGGATCATTTGTACCTGAGTTATTGAGACATCTTTTCAAAAAGCCTGCGACTGTCAGTTATCCTTTTGAAAAACTGAATCTGCCGGAGGATTTCAGGGGCACTCCTGTCTTGAAGCCAGAATTGTGTATTGTGTGCAGGGCATGCGTGAGGGATTGTCCGGCTTTTGCGATTGAGAGTGAAACGATCTCAGAAGAAGAGAAAAAATATAAGATGACAATTCATAACGATAGGTGTATCCACTGCGCTCAATGTGTTGAATCCTGCCCGACGAAGGCGCTTTTTATGAACACAGAGTACGAAATAGCCACAGATAGCCGCTGGAAGCTGAAGGCCGAATACATTTATACGAGACCAAAAAAAACCGCTCAGCAAACAGCAGAGAAATAGCTTTTAACATTCATTCCGAATATGTGTTTCTGGAAAAAGCAGCTTGATCTGAATCTTAAGGGGTTCTGTAAACTTGTTATTATGTGCATCGGAAACCAGTATGCCGCGGATGATGGTGCGGGTCCTGAAATTGGAAAAAATCTTTCAGAATCTGTTAACGAAAGCAATATCAAAAATGTGGCTGTGATAAACTGTTATGATTCACCTGAAAATTTTACCTCCATTGTAAAGAACGAAAAACCGACACATATTCTGATAATTGATATCTGTGTTTCAGGAAAAAAACCAGGATCAATATTTTTGGTTTCTGAGAAAGATATAAAAGATATGGATGTATCAACGCACAGGATTCCGGTGGGTCTGTTATCTGACTATCTGAAAACAGAGACAGGCGCAAAAATAATTATTCTGGGGATTGAACCGGTTTCCATTGATAAAAAAAGGTTTTTGAGCAATCCGGTCAGGAAAGCGATAAATGAATTGACGGATTTTCTATCGGATTTTTTGAAAACCAGCCCGCAATAGTAAAATAATATTCGGGGTTATCCTATGCATGAAACCAGCATCATTCAGAATCTGATAGTTTTGCTGCGAAATGTTTGTGAAAAAGAAAATGCTATCAGGGTTGTTTCAGTAGAAATGACAGTAAATGTTTATAGCTGTCTTGACGAGGGAAACCTTAATTTTATTTTTTCCGCAATGACGGAAAAAGAACCGTGGCTAAAAGATGCCAGAATCAGGATAAAGAGAAGTGAAAAAATACAGGATAGAGAATATGTGGTTGATAATGTTGAAATTGAGGTCAAATAGGATAAGGGGATAGGATGGCTATAAAAAAAATACAAATCGGAGAAAATCTGCTTGCAAGAAATGATGAAATTGCAAAAGATAACGAGCTTATTTTAAGAAAACACCGTATATTTTCAATGAATTTTATGGGTGGACCAGGTTGTGGCAAAACATCAATTATTGAAAAGCTCATACCAGAACTTCTTGCTGAAAATATAGCGTGTGGAGTGATAGAAGGTGATATAGCCGGCACCTTTGACAGCGAGAGGATAGAAAAGTTTGGAATCCCAGTTGTTCAGATTAATACAGGAGGCGCATGTCATCTTGAGGCATTGATGATCAGAAAGGGCATTGATAACCTGCCTGTTGAAAATTTGAAGGCTGTCATCGTGGAAAATGTTGGAAATCTTGTATGTCCGGCTGAATTCAAACTTGGAATTGAGTGCAATATAACTGTTGCCAGCATAACAGAGGGAGAAGAAAAACCGGTGAAGTATCCACTGATGTATTCAGTTTCAGATTTGGTTATTCTGAATAAGATTGACATCATTCACGCAGTGGATTTCAGCCAGGCAAAGTTTATAGATTTTGTCAGAAAAATTAATCAGAAAGCCAGGATTATTTCACTTTCAGCAAAAACTGGAGAAAATATTAAGGATCTTGTTGATTATATAACCGGAAGACTACAGCAGAAATGAAGAGAGTAGAAATTCTAATCAGCGGAATTGTTCAGGGTGTTGGATTCAGACCATTTGTCTACAGAACAGCCAGCGCTCATAACATATCCGGGTTTGTAAAAAACACTGTTTCTGGAGTATTAATAGAAGCACAGGGAGAAAAACCAGGCATTGACAATTTTATACTTCATATAAGGCAATCACCACCGGCAAGTTCAAAAATCAAAGGGATTCATATAAGAAGTATACCTTTGAAAAAAGAGAGTGGTTTCAGAATTTTCAAAAGTAATGGTCAGTTCTGGCAGAGACCTGAGATTCCGCCTGACATTGCAATCTGTTCGAAATGTTCAGAAGAGATTCTGAACAGTAAGGATCGAAGATATTTTTATCCCTTTACAAACTGTGTTGATTGCGGGCCCCGTTTTACAATTATAAAGAGTCTGTCATATGATAGAGAAAATACTTCCATGGAAGAATTCAGGATGTGTGCTGAATGCGCCAGGGAATACAGAAATCCTGATGATAGAAGATTTCATGCTCAAACAAACTGTTGCGAAAAATGCGGGCCGACTGTTTTTCTTACAGATTCTGAAGGCAGCATAATATCAAGAAATCAGGCTGCTATAAGGAAAACAGCAGAATTGATTGCTGATGGAAAAATTTTTGCCATAAAAGGAATCGGCGGATTTCATCTTGTCTGTGATGCATTTTCACTTTTTGCGATAAAAACTTTAAGAGACCGAAAAAAAAGGGAAGAAAAACCATTTGCGGTTATGGCAAGGAATCTTGAAACAATAGAAAAATACTGTTTTGTCTCACGTAAAGAAAAAGAATTTCTCACATCTGGCAGCGCACCAATAATGCTGCTGAGGAAAAAAGAAAATCCTGAGAACTTTGAGCAGATCGCTCCAAAAAACAGATATCTTGGTGTTATGCTTCCGTATTCAGGGATACATCATCTTATTTTTGAATGCGAACAATCGCTTGAATTGCTGGTGATGACAAGCGGAAATTATTCAGAACAGCCAATCTGTACGGATAACAAACAGGCATTAAGGTTGCTTTCAGATATTGTGGATTTTTTTCTTTTTCATAATAGAGAAATTATTTCTGGATGCGATGATTCTGTGATGAGGGTTCTTCCAGACCATAAACCATTGATGATAAGAAGGTCAAGGGGTTTTTCTCCTGAATCAATTCAACTGCCTTTTGTTTTTGAAAAACCCGTTCTGGCTTGCGGTGGAAATATCAAGAACACATTTTCAGTTGCAATGAACAATAGTTTATATATGAGCCATCATATTGGAGACCTTGATAATCCCGATGCTTTTGATATTTATGCTTTAACAATTGACAGGTATCTGAATATTCTGAAAATCAAGCCAGAAATTATCGCGTATGATGCACACCCTGAATATAATTCCACAATGTTTGCGGTTTCACAGGATTTTTTTCCTGATGCTGTCAGAACTCCGGTTTATCATCATCATGCTCACATCTGTTCCTGCATGGTTGAAAATAAGATTGAGAACAGAACTGTCATAGGCGTTGCTTTTGATGGGACAGGTTATGGTGAGGATGATACACTCTGGGGAGGTGAGTTTTTACTGTGTGATTATTCTGGTTTTGAAAGAAAGGCGCATCTCAGACCTGTGAAACTTCCGGGTGGTGAACTGGCAATAAAACAGATATGGCGAATTGCACTTTCGTTTGTTATGGATGCATTTGATGAGGGTTATGACAGTAGATTATTCGGGTTTTTGAAGGAGATTGATGTTAAAAAGATTGAGATGGTAAAAAGAATGATTGAAACAAATGTAAATTGCCCTTATTCATCGGGACTTGGTAGATTTTTCGATGCGGTCAGCTGTATCTGTGGCTTGAGAACGCAAATCAGTTTTGAAGGACAGGCTGCTGCTGAACTTGAGTCAGTGATCCAGGAAGATCCATCGGACAGGCCGTATAAATTTGATATTGTTAAAAACGATGATATTTTTATCATTGACCAGAGAATTACAATCAGGGAAATAGTCAGGGATATCAAGGAAAAAAAATCAGCAGGTCAGATATCTCACAGATTTCATCTTACGGTTATCAGAATGGTTTATGAAATATGCACATTGCTGCATAAGCAAACCGGAATTAAAGAGGTGGTATTGTCCGGAGGTAGTTTTCAGAATGTTTTTCTTTCGGTTAATGTGAGGAAAGCTCTTGAAAGAGCAGGTTTTACAGTTTATTCTCACACAATGATACCTCCGAACGATGCCTGTATTTCTGTTGGCCAGTGTGCAGTTGCGGGTTCTTTCAACTTATGAGGAGGATTGGTCATGTGTCTTGCGGTTCCAATGAAGGTTATAAGTAAAAAGGGGAAGACAGCTGTTGTGTCTCTTGGTGGCGTGAAAAGAAACATTGATATTTCCCTGGTTGGTAAAGTAAAAACTGGTGATTATGTTATTGTTCATGCTGGTTTTGCCATCCAGATTCTCAATGAAAAAGAAGCAAAAACCACTCTGAAACTTTTTGATGAGATGAGAGATGAAGCATATAGATGAATTCAGGAATGAAAGATATATCGGTGTTCTTGTTTCGCAAATAAATGAAGTATCGAGGAAAATAAAGAAGGAAGTAAAGTTGATGGAGGTTTGTGGGACACACACAATGGCTATTGCCCGTTCTGGCTTGAAAAAGACACTTCCTGAAAATGTCAGGTTGATCTCTGGTCCTGGTTGTCCTGTTTGTGTGTCCCCGAATTCTTATATTGATACTGCAATTTCAATTTCAGAGTTGAAAGATATTAGAGTTGCCACTTTTGGCGATATGTACAGGGTTCCATCAGGAAACCGTTCCCTTGAAAAACAGGCTGCAGACGGCGCAAAAATTGATATTGTTTATTCACCTTTAGATGCTCTGAAAATTGCAGAGGAAAAGCCCTGTCAGGAAATTGTTTTTCTCGGCGTTGGCTTTGAAACAACGGCTCCACTGACCGCACGGGTAATTCAGTATGCAAAAAATAAAGGCATAAAAAATTTCAGGGTTCTCAGTGGTCACAGGCTTATTCCTCCAGCAATGCAAACTCTTGTTAAGGATCTTAATCATGAAATCCATGGGTTTATATGCCCGGGTCATGTGAGCGCAATAATAGGTTCTGTTCCTTACAGGATTTTCCCGGAAAAGTACGGAATTCCCTGCGTTATTTCAGGTTTTGAGGTAATTGATATACTTCATTCAATTCTGATGCTCCTTGAGATGATTTCAGGAGAGAAAAAAACTTCAGTTGTAATTCAGTATAAAAGATGTGTGGAAGAGAAAGGGAATCCAGAGGCTCTTAAGATTATGAGAGAAATTTTTGATGTTGTGGATGCGGAATGGAGGGGCATCGGTCTCATAGAATCAAGCGGACTTGCAATCGGGAAAAGATACAGAGAATTGGATGCAACTTATATCTTCAGCACAAAACCATTATACAGGCATGATCCAAAGGGCTGTCTTTGCGGCGAGATTCTGAAAGGTATAAAAAAACCGTCTGACTGTAAACTTTTTGGAAAACTTTGCACCCCTGAACATCCCGTTGGTCCGTGTATGGTATCTTCTGAGGGTACATGTGCTGCATATTATAGCTATGAAAGATGAAAAGATATTCCTTGCTCATGGAGCAGGTGGAAAACAGACCAGAGTACTTATTGAGTCATTGATTCTGAAATATTTTAATGATTCACTTTTGAAATCTCTTCCGGATGCGGCAGTGGTCAGTATTCCATCTGACAGTGAAAGAATATGTTTTACGACTGATTCTTTTGTTGTGAAACCCTTGTTTTTTCCGGGCGGTGATATCGGTAAGCTTGCAATATGCGGGACAATAAATGATCTTGCGGTTAGCGGAGCAAAGCCTGCATATATATCCTGCAGTTTGATAATAGAGGAAGGATTCAGTATTCAGTATCTTGAAAAGATTTTAAAATCCATGGCAAAAGCTGCCAGAAAATCCTGCGTCAGGGTTGTTACAGGCGATACAAAGGTTGTTGAAAAAGGAAAATGCGATGGGATTTTTATAACCACATCAGGTATCGGAATTAAAAGGTATCAGGTTCCTTCAGGTTTGCAGGATATTAAACCAGGTGATGCGATAATTCTGAGCGGTGTACCAGGGATGCATGAACTTGCTGTTATATGTGCGAGGGAAAATTTAAGGTTTGATATGACTCTGAAAAGTGATTGCGCTGCAATTGATGGACTTATTGATAGGGTTTTACGGGTTTCAAACAGAATCAGATTCATGAGGGATCCCACAAGAGGAGGTCTTGCTGCCTGTTTGAATGAGATAGCATCGGGTTGTAATTTCGGTTTGAAAATCTATGAAGATAAGATTCCCATGACAGAACAGGTCAGGTCTATATGCGAGATTCTTGGTTTTGATGTTATAAATCTTGCCTGTGAGGGAAGGGTGGTTATGATAGTTGATTGTGAGGATGCTGAAAGGATTGTTTCAGTTATGAGAAAGCATCCTCTCGGAACCAGAGCTGAAATTATAGGCCGTGTTAGTTGTGAATGTTCGGGTAGGGTTATCCTGCAGACCATACATGGTTTTGAGAGATTTATAAGGATGCCTTCCGGAAAGCAACTACCGAGAATCTGTTAATTTTCTTTACTAAACCTTTCTGTAAAAATCCTTCAGTTCCTTTAACTTTTTGTCTATCGAAGCATCAGAAATTTCTTCCTCAAAGCTCTGAGAGATTTCTTCCTGGGTTAACATCCTGGTGCTTTTTATCCCGCACAGAACAAATGGTTCACCCCTTTCCTTAACATATCTTGAAGCTTCAGATCTTCTTTCAAATACAATCTCTCCACGTTTTATAGCAGGAATATCCTTCATTTCGCTCTCCGGAATATTTCTTATTGCAGCATACATTTCATAATGACCGATGCCCGGATTTGGAACCAGGATAACTTCCTCAACTGTTTCTTCTGAAACTGTTACCCCTGTTCCCGCTGCTTCCGCTGCGGTAAGACAGAGGTAGGGTCTTGTCCTGATTCTGTATCTTCTTATATTTGTTTCCATTCATTCCTCCTTTTTAAAGAACATTTGTTCTTTAATTTTCAATCTTCCATCTTCCCTTGCCGCAGACCATGTATCTGCAAAGGTAACAAGAAGCGTTAAATGACATTCTCTATGGGCCACGTGTTTATTTTCAGGGATATACTGACCATCATGATAAAGTATTGCCTGTGCTTCTTCATCTGTTAATGAGATAAACTTTGAAACAATATACAGGCTTCTTGCCGCAGAAGACATCTCAACCTGTTCTTCATTATAAATATATGACGAGTTTTTTCTGATGTATCGTGGTGCATGTGGCATACCAATTTTGCCAACATCGTGGAAAAGTCCTACTATGACGCAGCTTTCGTCCGGAATCTCGGGAATAAGTGTGTTTTTTAATAGAAGCATTGTGGTTGCTACATTTATTGAATGTATCAGAAGTCCGTGCTCAATGTTAAGATGGTATTTAGTACTTGCTGGAGCTGTGAGCCATGTTGTGCGTTTTTCCAGAAATTTAACAAATTCTGCACATTCGTCTTTTCTGACTGTAATCTTTTCCAGAAGCTCTCTGTATGCCTTTTCTGTTTCAGTACTTAGAGCCATCTTTTTCTCTTATTATTGGGATATTGGTAAATTGAATTGTTGCAAGATCGTCTTCGAGTCTAATGTGGGTCCCCTGACTGTCCATAATCTTAACAGGAGCAACTGTCATTTCAAGAAAGCCAATCTGCTTTGCCTTTTGTGAAATATTCCTCATTGTTATCTGAATTCTTATCTGCTGGTTTTCACGCAGCCATATATCAAAATTATCTGATACAATCCCTCTGTTTACAGACTGAATTTTTCCTGATTCGCCGATGTAAGCTCTTAATTGACCTGCTGTAAGACTGGAAGGATAATAGACTTTTCCTGTGTCATCAATCGCTCTGATTGAGTCAATCGTGAGAAACCTTGCTTCATCAAGATTATTTTTAACCTCAAAACCAAATGAAATCGTATTTCCATCCATTGCGGATTCTTTAAGGATAATAATAAAATCATAGGCTTCTTTTACCTGTGGCGTGAAAGATATTTTTTGGGGTTGCTTTGATGTTTCATCAATCTTAAAACTTATTTTTATCAGGTCATCAAGTATCTGATTTCTTTCTATGGTGGTGGACATTCCTGCAAATATTCTTGCCGTATCAACATCTATGGCTTTTACAGAAACATATAATGAATCAGCAACAGGGTACGCGCTGCCGGTCAGAATTACTTCGGCACCTGAAATTCTGCCTATCTGTTTTGCAAAACCGGGATCTATGATTCCTGTCGTTGAGATACTTTTTTCAGCGAGAGCTTTCTTCAGCTGATTTCTATCAATAATGGTTATGTTTTTTTCACCTGATGCGAGAGAAATTGAAATCTCTTCCGCAAGAAATCTTCCAAGCACATTAACATTTCCTTCAAGATCGGTGAAATCGGTGACAGCAACAATCATTTTTTTATTAGCATTAAGCGAATCGCAGACTGTTTTTGCTATTGATGAAATTTCTCTGATCACAGGACCTGCCGCATAACATGCGGGGATTAACCATACCAGAGCTAAAAATGCCAGGACTATCCTTTTTGATGACATTTCTTACATCCTTTTTATTATCATATCACAGGCGGCATCAGAAGTAAAAATTGATCCAGTAAGGGATTTACAGCTGCAATTTTCGGGTATTTTTCTATTTATAAAAAAGATGGTATAATTGTAAAACGGTTAATACTAATACCCAAAGGAGCAATAAGTTGTTAAGAAAATTCCTGCCGAACGATTTTGATTTCTTTGAACTTTTTGAAAAACAGGTCGGATATGCCGTTGAAGCCGCAGCGACATTCAATACAATTGCTGAAACAGGCGTTCTGACAGAGAATCTTTATAACAAGATTCAGTCTCTTGAACACCAGGGCGACGAGATCACCCATACAATAATCAGCGAATTGAATAAAACCTTTATCACTCCTTTTGACAGAGAAGATATATACAATCTCGCAAAAGAACTTGATGATGTTATTGACATGTTCAATACGATTACAAATCGCATACGGGTTTACAGAATTTCGGGTGTTAACCCGCTTCTTGTGGAATTTGCATCAGTAATAAGGGATTCAGTCAATGCTGTGCAGAACGCCATTGGCTGTTTGCGCAATGTCAGGCAACATGATTCAATAATGGGTTCATGCGTGGAGATTAATCGGCTCGAAAATGTAGGTGATACCATGAGAGATAAAGCCCTTGGTGTCCTCTTTGATACCGAGAAGGATCCGATTACAATAATAAAATGGAAGGAAATTTATACTGATGCCGAAACAATACTTGATATCTGCGAAGATGTTGCGCACATTATTGAAACAATTCTTGTAAAACAAGCCTGAAAATGACTGCTTCCATTCTTTTTCTGATGTTTCTCGCATACCTGTTTGATTTTCTGAATGGTTTCCACGATTCAGCAAATTCCATAGCTACAATCGTTTCAACAAGAGTTCTTTCGCCAAGGCTGGCTGTTATATGGGCCACCTTTTTCAATTTTGTTGCCTTTCTATTTTTTGGCTTACATGTTGCAAACACAATGGGCAAAGGAATTGTTGATATAAGAATCATTGATAACACTGTCATTTTTGGCACATTAATTGGCGCGTGCGGGTGGAATATTATTACATGGTACTTTGGGTTGCCAACAAGTTCATCGCATGCTCTCATAGGCGGGCTTGTGGGTGCAGCCCTTGCAAAGGTTGGTCCTGACGTCTTGATATGGAAAGGGATCGGAAAGACCATTTTGTTCATTTTTGTTTCACCAAGCCTGGGTCTTTCGCTCGGGCTCGCTTTTGGAATTTTTGTCTACTGGATGGCAAGAAGGAGCAGCCCGGCAAAAATAGATCACATATTCAGAAAAGGACAATTTATTTCTGCAGCTTTTTATAGTTTGGGACATGGTGGAAATGATGCTCAGAAGACAATGGGTATTATTGCAAGTTTACTGTTCAGCGCGGGATTGCTGGGACCCACATTTCACATTCCATTGTGGATTGTTTTTTCATGCCATGGTGCAATTGCTATGGGAACCCTTTTTGGTGGCTGGAGAATTGTAAAAACCATGGGACAACGTGTTGTCAGGTTAAAACCTGTCGACGGCTTTTGCGCTGAACTTGGTGCTGCATTTTCTATATGGTTATCCACCTATTTTGGAATACCTGTCAGTACCACGCATACAATAACCGGTGCAATTATGGGCGTTGGTTCTGTGCGCAGAATAAGCGCTGTGAGATGGGGCGTGGCGCACAGAATTATATGGGCGTGGATATTAACCATTCCGTGCTCCGCGATAATATCTGCATTTTCATACCAACTTGCAGTCTTTTTTAACTTCTTGATATATCACAGATAATATTGAAATTTCAGTCTGAAGTTTTTTCTCGGCCATCTTTTCTTAATTAACTTTCCTCTTTAATAAATGGGATTTGGGAAAATTTTATTCTACCACCCTATTTTCGTTGACTTTTCTCTTTATTAAAGAAGGGTCGGGAAGATTTTATTTCTCCTTCACTTCACCTTAATATCTCCTTCCTTAAATCCCCCTCA
>CAZHJN010000033.1:0-21547 GCA_964532995.1 uncultured bacterium | reverse complement strand
CCTTTTTTACTTTCTATTTCTCTCAGGGCTTCATCAATCCCAAGTGCAGCCCTGTAAGGTCTGTCGTAAGCCATCGCCTCAACAACATCCGCAACAGCAATAATCTTTGCTTCCTGCAAAATTTCATTTTCTTTCAATCCATCAGGATAACCGGAACCATTCAGTCTTTCATGATGCTGCAGAATAAACATTCCAACATTCCATTGAAATGGAATGTTTTTCAAAATTTCGTATCCATAAACTGAATGAAGTTTTATGATATTGAATTCATCCTCTGTAAGTCTTGTGGGTTTTACAAGAATTTCTATGGGAACATTCACCTTGCCAATATCGTGAAGAATCCCGGCAAAATATATACCGTGAATTTGATTTTCCGGAAGTCCCAGTTCCCTTGCTATGGAGACGGCAAGTTTTGCAACACGCTGCTGATGACCCGCTGTATAGGGATCCCTTGTCTCAATGATCTTTGTGATTGAAAGCGATATCCCTTTTATTGTTTCCTGCAGTTGCTCATAACTTTTTTCAAGCTCTGCCGCTGCGACAGCCATTTCCTTTCTTGCCCTCAACAAAGTTATGCAATGACCGATGCTTTCTCCGATTCCGCTTATTATTGCGTTTTCTTTTTCATCAGAAAATCTGTTGTTTTCAGAAGAAAAGATACTTATAACACCTATTGAATTGCCCTCAACAATAATCGGTTGAACAAATATTGATTTGAAACCATGCCTTAATAAAGTCTGTTTCCACTGTTCTGAATAATCACTATTTTCAATATCATTCACTATGACTCGCCTGTTACTGTTCATCACATCAGTGGTTGGATAAAAAATCCCCCTGTTAAAAATCATTTCCCTGATTTCAGAAAAAAATTCAAACTTTTCTTCTGAATAAGCGGCAATTTCAAAACCTTTTTCATTTCTCAGAAAAACAACTGAAAAACCAAGTTTTGCCTTCTCTGAAAGCTCTTTACAGATTGAAAAAAGCATCGGCTTTTCTTCTTCTGCTCTTGCAAGTATATCACCGCCTGCAGCATATGACCTTAAAATACTTTGAATTCTTTCAAGCTGCTGTAAATGCTTTTTTTGCTCTGTAATATCAATTACAGCAGCTGTAATACAATTCTTACCCAGGATATCGTCAAAAACCATTTCCGCTGAAACATAACACCAGATAACTGAACCATCTTTCCTGATATACCTTCTCTCCATCTCATAATGAGTTATCTCGTTTCTTTTCAGTTTCTCATAGGTTACCTGCATCGAAGTTCTTTCGTCAGGATGAACAACATCAACCAGTTTCATTTGCATTAACTCCTCATGCGAATACCCAAGAATATTACAGATACGTCTGTTCAAAGCGATGGGTCTTCCTTCAAGATCAAGTATTCCCATTCCAGCAAGATCTGTGTTAAAAAACCCTCTGAATCTGGAAAGAAGCGAGCGAATATTTTTCTCCATATAATATCTGTCAGTAATATCAAATACAGTAATAATCGCCCTTGACCAGTTTCTTTCATAACCGGGAAGGATGTTCAGATTTAAAATTACTTCCTTTTTTGTATCATCCCCAATTTTTATGCTTGTTTCAAAATTTTCAACAGCCTGATTGACATAAAGAGTCTTAATGATTTCAGGTGTAATCAAATTTTTGATAAGCACATCAATAAGTTTGTCAGTTTCATCTGTATTAAAAAACTCAAACATCTTTTTGTTTATATTGAGAAATCTTACACAACCCATCAGATTATTCAGGACATCTTTTTTCTCTGCAAGATATGATTCAATATTCCCCTGATGTTTTCTCAATGAATCCACGAATTTTTTGGCTTCAGAAAAATCCATCTCAGCTGCAGGTATCGGAATATTTTCAAATATTCCCCGCAGATGCAATTCATTTTCGCGAAGATTTTGTTCAGCCTTTTTTCTTATTTCTTCAGCATTCAATTTCTCCATACAAAATCCAATATCAGATGCCACCTCATTTACGAGTTGAACCATTTCTCCGGTAAAAAAGTATGGCTGGTCTGAATACAGGTTCAAAACAGCAACAGTTTCTCCACCGGCTTTAACAGGCACTGCAGCAGATGAACAGAAGCCAAATTTCTTTGCTTTATCGCGCCAGGGCAGCATTCTTGAATCCTCAGGAATATTCTGACAGACACAGCACCTGCCTGTTATTGCAGCCCTTCCGGTTGGACCTTTGCTTTCCGGTTTTTCCGGTAAAAGTGAGATTTTTATGTTTTCAAAGTATTGTCTTTTACTCTTTGAGCCTGCCACCGGAATAACAACTTTTTTTTCATAATCAATCTTTCCTATCCATGCCAGAGTAAATTTTCCTTCTTTTTGTGCTATTTCGCAGATTTCAGCAAAAAGTTCATCAATATTTTTAGCCCTGACAATTACCTGGTTCACCTGATAGAGCATTGAGTACATCCACATAAGATTCTGTACTTTTTGACTGTTTTCTTTTTCTTCTGTGATGTCTCTGATAAAAGCACCAACTCCAATTTCACCGCTTTCAAGCTTCACAGGAAATTTCCTTGTCTGGCAAGTTCTTCCGCCCACAACTCCCTCATTCACAGCAATTTTGTTTTCTTTCAATGCCTGCAGGTCTGTCTGGCGGCATCGTTTCGCAGGATCAGGTTCCATCAGGTCAAAATCGGTTTTACCAAGGATTTCCTCTGACTTTTTTTTGAAAAATCCTGCGTATGTATCATTTATGAAAATATATCTAAAGTTAGAATCTTTAATAAAAGCCATTTCATCTGTTGAGTTGAGAAATGTATTAAAATTTTCAACATTTGATTTCAAAAGCTCATAATATCTGCATCTTTGAATTCCAGCAGATATCGTTCCCGCAATATTTTCAAGAAACCTGATTGTTTCAGGGTTAAATCTATTTTTTCTACCAGAACAGTACAACACGCCTTCCGGACGATCTTCAATCTTCAACATAATGCCAGCATAAAATATTTCCTTACCATTCATTTTTCCTTCTGTCGTAAAACTCCCGGATTCTGCAAGTTTAATGATTTTTTTCGCTTTCTTATCAGCGGTATCCTGCAAGTATATTGAAACATCAATGAAACCAAGCATTTTTTTCAGGACAGAAGGTACACCTGTGATAATCTGATTGACATCATTTGCTTTGTTTATAATAGAATTTATTTCTTTCTGAGTATCATTGGAAATATCAAGAAACCTGCGATGACTGACATCATAAAAAATAAGTTGAATGAGCCTGTATTCCCCACCTGAAATTTTTGCTGTGCAGTAAACATCCAGAACACTTCCATCTTTTCTTCTTATCCTGAACTCAGATACAGCAAAATCAATTTTTTCAAATTCAGCAAGAAATCTATCAAAAACCTTTCTGTCCTGAGGGAAAACAATTGATTTGAAGTTTCTTCCAATAATACGTTCTTTCTCAAAGCCTGTTGTTTTTATAAAAAAACTGTTTACATCCTGAATTCTGCCTTCGGCAGAACAGGAAACATAGCATGCTGGTGCATTTTCAAAAAGCAATCTGGCTCTTTTCTCTTTTTCAACAAGTTGATTTTCCTTCTGCCTCTGCTCAGTAATATCCCTGCCTTCACTCAGTGTTCCTATTATGGTTCCATCAGAATCCTTCAGAACAATATTGCGCCAGCTGATTAACCTTTCACCCTTTTTTGTGATTATCGGGTTTTCAAAATATCTGCTCAGGATTTTTTCACCGGAAATAATGTCATTAAAAAATGCCTTCATCTCCTTTCTGAATCTTTCCGGAATAAAATTATCAAAGTAGTTTTTTCCGATAATTCTGTTTTCCGGATAACCAAAGATTTCACATCCCTTTTTATTAATTTTCACAACTCTTTGATTTCTATCAATTACGATAAGCAGTACATCCGCAAAATCAAGATAAGGTTTTGCATCATCAATATTACCGTTTTTCAGGATTTCTGTCTCAATAAGAAACTCTTTTTTGATTTTTTTCAGGACGGTATTTTCTTTTCCTGATTGCCTGGGATAGTAGCCGGTTTTTTCCTTTTTAACGGACTTTTTCATTTTGCCTCCCCTACAGTTGTATCTTACCTTTTATCAAAAAAAAGGTCAATATCGTATCTCAGTTGGTAAGCTGTCGAAGTGAGTAAAAATATGGACTGTGTGAAATCACAGGTCCCTGTATTTTCTAAAGGTGTAAGGTATGTGCAATACAAAGATTAACAGCAAATACCTGCTTTTATTCCCATTCGTAGCCGAAAACCTCACCGTGCGAGAGTTCAATTCTCAATACGAGTGGAGTGTCCAAAGGTATGTCTGAAATTTTTTTATTTTTGAATTTCACAGGAATTTTCACTGAATCCCCTGCGATCGGAATGCAATCATCAAAAGAAAAACCATCAATTGATTCATCTTTTCTTGGACATAAGTGAAGGGGATAACTCTGTCGAGCGATTGCAACCCTGATATATCCATTATTCCGTGTGAGTGCATTGAGGTATAATTGATTACCCTGCCTGTATCCTATTTCGACATCAAACCTTGACCTGAAATTGGCAGAAACACTGGCGAATCTACCTTTTTTCATCTTTGCAACATAAACACTGATTCTTCTTTCGTGCGCATCAAAAGGAATATCAGGATCAAGAGAAAAATCTGATCTGATGCCTGTTCCGTGATTATCCCTGCTTCCTGAACAGTAAAGAAGAAGATCGTCTCCCGACTCAACAAAATGGCTCGCAGATGTAATAAATCCTGAATCAAAATCTCCCGGGGCTCCTGGCCTTATAAAAACAGGTCTGCCTGCTGGATGTTTCCAGTTTTTTCCATCATGTGAAAATGCCAGACGAATCAATGAACGACCATTGGGATTCTGACGGACAGAGGTATGAAGAGGCAGTCCTACCATAAAAAGTGTCTGAGCTGCGATATAAAGGTAACCTGTCTGATAAAATGAGTGTGAATAATACTCGGCGATTCTGTATCCATTCATAGACGCAATCAGGTCATCATAATCATCTGTAAAAAAACAGTCCTGCCACTGCCTGTATCCGTAATAATTTTCCCATCTGATTGCATCTTTACTTTCAAGGACAATATTTGAACGTCTCGGTACCAGCCCGTGATTTGAACACATTTTCTGATAGAGAAGGTATCTTCTGCGAATATTGTCCACAACAAGACATGCCCAATCGCCATGCCGAATCAATGGATATTCTGTAATCTGATTCCAGTGAATTCCATCGTCAGAACCAAAAAGATAATCACCGGGTCCATTGAACCTGATGCTCCCGTCATCACAAACACCTGGAAATGGCGGAGCAACCTGAATTGTCAGAGCAAGGTACCTGTATCCCATCTCCGGAAACGGTTTAACAACACTCATAACACAGCCGGGCAGTTTCAAAAGATTGTTTCCCGGCCATCTTTTCTGACCTGTTATTTTCAGGTCCGGTTTTGTCCAGTTAATACCATCTTCACTTTCAATGTAACCGGTCAGCCAGACATCACAATTTTCACTGATGTCACAAATGCCTGGCATACAGCATATCCACCCGCGAAATATACCATTATCCTTCATTATCGTTCCCCAGCCAGCCGCAACACGTGCATCCCATGAACCTGACGGACCGCATTCGAGCCCGGATGTGGGAATCTTAACAGGTTCAGGAAAATGCTGAAAAATACCCGTGTCCCACTCAATAAGATTGTCAACATCAAGAAAAATATGCTTCTTTGGATAACGAGAATGATCAAGTGGAGTATTTTTAACCATATTGCCTCCCGCTGTTGGATTGTCAAAAATCTCTATTTCACCCCTTTTTTTCAGAGAGAAACTTTCAAGTATGACATTGCTGGCTGCAACTTAAAGTTCCCCTGTTCACCATACATTCAGAATCTTTTTGTTGGTGGAAGTATGCTACCATACTTATTTTACATATGCAAAAATTTCCTGTAAAATTCATATCCGTATGCAAAAAAAAGAATGAAAACAAGAATATTAATAACGGTTGTCATAATATTGATCCTGGCACTTTTGATTTCTCTTTGCCTTTTTACATATTTCAAAGTTTCAGTTCCAATCTCGAAATTGAGGAAAGAGGCATCCAGATACGAATTATACAGAAATAATTTTACGAATCTGAGGGTATCTCTGAGTGGCGAGGAAATAAGACAGTTGCGAACAATGGTGAACGATTATCATGTTGAAGTTGCGCAAAAAATTGGTGTGTCCGGACTGCTTGACGATAAAGCAGTACATCAGGCGGTAAAAAAAGGGTATCTTGTTCGGCTTGATAACAGCAGATTCTGGAAAATAAAGGAGCTCGAAGATTCCCTTCCATTTGTTTCTGAGGATGCTCTAAAACTCCTGCAATTGATAGGGGAAAGATTTCATGAGAATTTGAAACAGCATGGACTTCCTGTGTATCGATATACAATAAGCTCCGCGCTTCGCACAGCAAGGGCGCAGGAACGCCTTGTAAGAAAAAACAGAAATGCAACAAGGAGTATATCAAGTCATCAGTTTGGAACAACTGTGGATATACTCTTTAGAGATTTTGAATATACTGCTGAAGACCAGGGTACTTATTATTATCTGATGAAAAATTTAAATAACCCTGCATTCAAAAAAACAGATTTTGATCAGCTTGCAAATCAGTATTCACAGAGTCTGAAAATAATACTTGGAAAAACACTTCTACAACTCCAGCAGGAAAAAAAGTGCCTCGTGATCTATGAAAAGAACCAACCTGTTTTCCATATAACAGTTGCCCGGCAATTCTGAGATTAGAAAAGTTCGGGTGCTTCAAGTCTTATGTATCTTATGCCCGATTCATCCTGTTCTATGCACCAGAAAACAACAAGAAGTGTTTTGTCTTTAAGCACAGCAACATGCGGTTCTCCAAAACTGAAATTTGTCCAGTCGCCATGAGATGTTGCTGACTGTTTTTTTGCTGGTTTTTCTGCATTATAAATAAGTTCATCAACATTAATTCCAAAATCAACATCACAGGGATTTACAACTGCAAGTCGCACCCCGTAAGGAACCTGTTTTCTCTGGTTATAGATGAACAGCGCCCTGCCATCAGGAAGCGGTGCAAGTGCTGTTGACTGACCCATAATACCTGTTGATTTTGAAGATGTCCATGTTCTGCCGTCATCAAAAGAGATGGTGTACGGATTTGGAAAGTCAGAACCATCTTTCTGATTGAGCTTCCAGCATGTGCCAAGCAACCGTCCATCAGAAAGTTCAATAACCCATGCCTCTGCTGCTGTTGCGTACCGCTTTTCAAAATGAAACATCGGTTTATATAACCAGGATTTGCCATTGTCCCTGCTTGTCAGAAGAACGACCTGATTTCTTTCAACAGAGAGATTCGGGTCAAATGTGTTGTAAGGGGAATAACAAACATGCCATGAACCGTTTCTTGTTACGCACATTGCACCGGGTGCTTCCGCAGCACCCGGAATTGGTTTGGGAATTACGAACAGTTCAGACCATGAACGACCATCATCAGCTGAATGCGCATACACAAGCTCGTTGTCTTTTAGTCCCTGGGTCGCTTCTGACCAGAATGATTCACCATGGACATCAATCTTTGTACGGGTTCCGAAAAAGAACATCTGTCCGTCATGACTGCGGCTTATTGAACCAAATATGCTGTAAATGTTTGAAAGATGCTGCCAGGGCATAACCGGACTGCTCCATTTCCGGCCATCGCGCGAGCGAACTATAACAGGTATGAAATCATTTATTCCGAGCCCTGATTGAACCATAAAGGAACAGACAATCTCTCCGGTATCTGATAATACACATCTCGATCCACACGCTACTGTATTTCTGACAGCGCGATAGACAAAACCCTCATCAACAATTTTGAAAAATTTGCTTCTCATTAATTACTGATAAAGAAATTTGTTTTTCAGACGTATTTTCAATGCTTTTGATGGATGAGATTGTTTCCCTTCTTTATCAGTGTAAACAATAAAAAGATAAAAATCAGTATCAGGCTTCAGTTCTTCAATAATAACACCTGATCTTGTTAAACCGGATGCAATTTTTTTAGCACCCCTTCCATCAGGATACGGACTCGCCCATATATCATAACCCTTTGCGTTTTCCTGCTCCTTGAAAAACACATGACATCTTGTTCCATCAGGCATATGCTCGGGGTCTGACACACTCAAAAGCCTTGCCGGTGGTAATACCCCGGTTTTATCAAGACTGGAAATCGGATTTTCAAGTTCAGGTATCTGGTGTGGCGCTGGCATCCTCAGTTTTGAAAGAGCCACTGCCTTCTGTGTCATGTTAAAAACATCCTCATATTCAGCATAAAGATCACCGAGCAGAACATCATCGTTCTTTGCAGGAACAAGATCATTTCCGTGTATCACAGAAGAACGTCTCTCTATTATAATCTTTTCAAGAGTAAGAGGTAGATCAACTATCCCATCCCCGCCATAACTTCCCCACCAGGATGACCCGAGTTCTCTGTAGCAATCATAAGGTGCATTTGAAGGCATCTGAAATCTCATATATCTCCATCCATCAAAACAGAAAAAGCTCATTGTTCTGATATCATCGCTGTTCCAGTCATCCTTTGTACCTACGCTTATCCACTTTTCACCTTTTGCATCTTTAAGACAGTAAACCAGTCTTCCCCAATCACTGGATGCATGCACCCATATTCCAAGATGACTCGGTTTTCCCGGTATTACCAGTGGTTTTTCAGGTAAAAGCGTTGTGTAATATGGCATCACTTTTCTATCAACTTCCTGTTTTTCAAGCTTCACGGCAAGCGCCTGTTTTCCATATTTACTGTCAACCTTTATCCTGCTCAGGTTCATCTTACCAGGAAATCTTTCTATCTGGAGTTTATTTGTGTTTTCGTATTCAAAATCACGCACAGTTGAAATTTTCCAACCGCTCAGGTTTGAAATCTTCAAAGAAAACTTTGATGGCAAACAATCACTATGATCCGGCTCGCCAAGCACCAGATTAATTTCTTTTTCAAGTCCTTCAAGATACACAGGAGATTGTCCTATATTAAATGTTGCGGTACCATTTTTTTCTTTTAATACAGTAGCATTATCATTTATGTCATAATCTTCAATGGTCTGATTTGGTTCAAGCTTCACGGTAACAGGCCTTTTTCCCCTGACAGTCCACAAAACATAAACAAATTTTCCTGTTTTATAGTGTTTGTATTCCTGACAGTATGTTGAGGAACTTCCTGCTGGTACATATCTTACAAAATTACATCTGTTGATGTGTCTTGTCAGTGTGGCATAGGACACATAGGCAAGTTTGGGCATTGCAAGGGGTAATCTTGTGCAATACCCGCCACCATAATGATTTTCTCCCCAGTAATTTGCGCAGTCAAAAGGTGCATTGGAACTGGCATGATTGTTTATTCCGTAGCCGATAAGAACCAGAAAATTTCTCGTTGCAATATTTGCCTGGTCTTCGAAACTGGTGTCATAGTCAGCAGAGGAAATGCAGGTACCTTCAACAACAGCAAGATAAGGATTCGGTTTATATTTTCTTATGTCCTGCAAAATAGGATACAATCTGTTCAAAACAACCTGGTGAACCGGTTGTTCAGGAGTTCTTTCAAAACCGGGCAAATCAAGCCCAACCCCATCAATAAATTCTCTTGCTTCTGGACTTAATCGCAAAAATAAAGCTGTATAATGAGGGTCTCCATGAGGTAGCAGGATTTTCACATCAGGCCACTGTTTTCTGACAGCTCTTGCGCCAAGCAGGAATTTTTCAAGCTGGGCTTGAAATGATTTCTTTTCCTGCTCAGTAAGTTTATAATCAGGTTCACCATAATGAGTTGGCCAGATACCATATGTAATCGGACCGATTCCTGGTTCAGGAAAAAACAGGATATATTCTGGCTTATTAATTGGACTTTTTTCAACTTTGTATTTCTTCAATTCCTCTATCAGCCATTTTTGGGTTGCCTCTGGATTACCGGGATCATAGTATTTCGCATTGGCATAAGCAAAGCTATTGACATATATGACCCCACCATCAAATGCTTTATATGAAACATAACCCAGCTTTTCAGCTAATTCTCTAATCTCAGGGCTTGCGGTTCTATAGGTTGAAAGGTTTGTCTCTGCACCTGCCTGAGCCATCACAATAAGTTCTGTTTTGAAATCAGGGGTATCATGTCCGCCGGACCAGTTCCAGTACCCGAAAATTGCTCCTTTCCCTTCACTCCAGTTTCCTCGTTCTCTCGTGTCAGGATGCAGATAGGCAAAATTCCTTGAGCAGGTATAGGTTTCATTTTCAGAAGAACACACAACATCAAGGTAATGAAGCCCATACCTTTTTGGGTTAAGGGGAATCTTCAGGTTTAAACTTTTTCCTGCCGGAAGATTTATGAGTTGTTTTTGAACTGACCTGTCTATTCCGTCATAGTCAGATGTTGAAACAGTGAGATTAACGGTTCTCGGTGAATTTGTCCTGTTTATGAGATTTACTGAATATCCCGGTTTAGCGGGTGAAGTCCATACGTGTCCAACCGCATCTGGTTGAAGGTCAATATCTGTTTCAACTGATTCAAGTGTTGCAGCAAAAATATGAACTCCGCTCGGAAGCCCGGCACCATGCCAGCTGTATTCAAGAGGATCAGGGTACGCTCTGTAAGGTTTAACTTCCTTGGTCAGTTCCAGACCAACCCTTTTGAGGTCAGAAAACCAGTCCATTTTACCAGGGTCTATTGGAATAACAACATGAAAGAGGTTGATACTCTGACCGTTTTCAAGTTTCACTGAATATGCCTGAATACCTTTTGGTTTTGCAGAATAAACAGGTACAGTTTGGGAAAAATTCATTGGATGACCGGCATTAGGCCTGTAAAATTGAGCTGTTATCAAAGGAACATTATTTTTTTCGCCATCAAACGTTCCTATTATATGAAGAGCCTTGTACCTTGCATAAGGAACATACATACAGAATCTTGAAGGATCAATCCTGTCCGCTGAAATCCATCTGCCGCCAAAAGTTCCGAAATTCGCTGCAATATATCCTTTGATTGCACCAAATCTTGTCCAGCTTGGACCGATGTCAAGATGGTCATTACCTTTCCCGTCAGGAACCGGAAAGATAAACGGTATCTTTTCTTTCTGCAGCTGGTTCTTGAGGACATCAATCTGATTTTTTGCAAGTAATTTCCCTTTTACAACCGCAGAACTGTTGACAAATCCTGTCAGATCAAGAGGAAAAAATCTTTCATCTGCTTCTTCTATTTTTTTTGTTTGCATGCACAGCAGTTTCGTTCCATAATACAATGTTATATTAATGGTTCCTTTATCCTGAAAATCTTTTTGAAGAGGTAAACGTCCAACAAATCTTCCATTAACATAAACACTGAACATTCTTTTTGTTATAACAAGACGAAGTGTATGGAGTTTTTCGGTTATTTTTGGAGCGGAAGCAATCTGATATTCAATAGTTTTTCTCATCTCTTCTGGCCAGTTGAAACTGATATCAGAAATGGCCTGAAAATACAGATGTCCATTAATGGGCTTTTCGGTTTGCGGCTGAACGCTTAAACTGTAATTGATGTATTTTGCATCCTGTGCTGCGCTGCAGGATGCGGTGAATGCCTGTTTGCTTTTATCCGGCAATTCAGTGCAGCCGGCTGAAACAGTTATGCTTGAACCATATGGCTTCTGCGGCCTGAGATAAAAATAAAAAGTATATTCTCCGGGCAGCTTATAAAGATCTTTCCCTGATATGGAAACATATCCGGAAGGCTCGGTTGAAAGTATTGTTTTTCCGTTTTCAACCACGGTTGCGTACCTGACACCAGAAATATTCCACCTGTCAGCACCTGAACCAAGAATTTTTTCAATATCTTTCACATCTCCGTAACACATACCCGCCACCACAGCCATTATGAATCCGAAAATCAAAAAAATTTTTCTCTTCATCTCAATTCCCTTCTGTAACCGATAAAAATTGTTTGATTGTTTTATACATCAAGTTATACCTGAGTTAGAATTTTGTCAAGTGTCCAAAAAAAATTATAATTGATAGGAAATCCAGAGGCTGACAATGAAAGAAAAAGTTATCGTCGGAATGAGCGGTGGGGTTGACTCAACTGTATCAGCATTACTTTTAAAACAGCAGGGTTATGATGTTTCAGGCGTATTTATGAAGACCTGGGATGAAAAATATTCAGGAGGATGCAGAGCAAAATCCGCCTGCTATGGACCTGAGGAAAAAGAAATTGAAGATCTGGAAAAAATTGGAAAAATTCTGGGAATTCCTATCCATTTTATCGATGCCAGGAAAGAATTCAAAAAAAGGGTCCTTGATTACTTCAAAAACGAATATCTTTCCGGAAGAACGCCAAATCCCTGTGTTGTTTGCAATAGATTTATCAAGTTTCAGTTCCTCATTCAGGAACTTGGGAAAAAAGGTGTGGATTTTGACTTTTTTGCAACAGGCCATTATGCAAGGGTGGAATACAATTCTGAAAGAAAGCGTTATATACTGAGAAAAGGCGTTGATAAAAATAAGGATCAGAGTTATTTTCTTTTTCTTCTCACCCAGAAGCAGCTATCAAAAATCATTTTTCCGCTTGGAAATCTTACAAAAAACACTGTCAGGGAAATTGCAAGAAAAAATGGATTTGCCGTTTACCGGAAAGAAGAAAGCCAGGATTTCATATCAGGAGAAAGATATTTTCTCTTTGAAAAAGGCACAGAACCAGGAGAAATAGTTGATACTGCTGACAATGTTATTGGAAAACACAAAGGTATAATTTATTATACAATAGGGCAGAGAAAAGGTATGGGTATTTCAAAAGGGAAACCTTTTTATGTAATCGGTATAGATGCGGAAAACAATAGAATTATCGCCGGAGAGGAAAAAGACCTCTACAAAAGCAGGCTTATCGCAACAGAACCCAACTTTATTGGTATTGAAAAACTAACTGAGCCCATGAAAGTTGTTGCAAAAATAAGGTATAAACACCAGGGTGCAGAGGCAAAGATACTTCCTGTTGAAAGAAACAAGATTGAAGTCCTGTTTGAAAAACCTCAGAGGGCGATAACACCCGGACAGGCTGTTGTTTTTTACAGGCAGGATATTGTAATAGGAGGCGGGTTTATAAATTCAGTTATTTCCTGAACTGATATTCTCCACATTCATCGAAAATCTCTCAAATTTCTTATTGCCCACAGCAGGTAAATCTTTGATATTTTCTCTCATATCCATTCCGATTGTAAAAATTTTTGAACCCGTCAATATTCTCAATCCTATTGCCTTATCCTTCAAAAGTTTCTTTGCATCACAACTTATTACAGGTATTCTTTCTATCTTTTTAATCCTGTCCTGTTCTGTTTCTGAAAAATCGTAGACTGCAATAAAGCCAGCTTTTTCTGAGCATCCCCTTCTCAGGAGAAACGCAACTTTATCCTTTAAATGGTAACCTATACCAGTTCCGGTGAAAATTTCATAGTTTTTTTCATCAGGTAAAAAGACCCTCAAAATTTTCCCATCTTCCTGAACAAATTGATAAACATCCTGGGAAATATTATCATGTTTTTGAATATCTTTCAGATGCTGGTAACCATTCTTATCACCGAGAGATTCAAAAAGTCTATGGCTGTTTTTGTGCAGAATTTTTCCACGGCAATGAATAATCCAGTCCATCTGTTTTTTTTCCTTACCTTCTACAGTAAGAAAATCAATCAAAAAGGTGTCAAAAAGTGCAAGAAATCTTTTTATCACATAACCAGGATATGCAGAATCGCATACAGCAAGACAGGCAGAATAGTGCTCTGTCTCACCAAAATACAATAATTTTCCTGTTGCTGGCTGCTGGTCTTTTCCATCAACCACAACTGTATTGTGAGCAACGGTTGTCCTGCACCATGTCCTGTATTCAGGCACACTGTAACTGATTCTTCCTGGATCAAGCATCAGTTCCCTGCCAAGAGCATAAAGAACAATATTGAGTTTGTCGGGATGGCCATGAGCATCCCCATGTATTCCGTAATCAAGCATTGCACAAACCTGATCTGCGCCTTTACCTCTTCTCAGCACCGCAATACCAATGTCAGAAAGATTAACACTTTCAGGGTTTTTTATCTGAGTATGAGAGACTTCAATCCCGGCATATTGTGCAAAAACACTTTCCTTGAAATATTCGTAAGCCCACAAAAAATACGATTTATAATTTTTTAGATTCACAGGATCACTGTCGTGAAATACAGGAAGTTTTCCATCCGGATAGGCAAGATTTACCGGTCCAAGCCACATTGATTTCAATCTTTCATTTTTTGAAAAATCCCAGCCTGCTCTTTTTGCAGCATCAAGGGTATATTGAATTGCTGAGAGTGCATAAAAATGGTAGGCAATTGTTCCTTCGTACCATAAACCATCCTCAGTAATACTGTTTTCAACCTGCCACAGAAGTCCGTATTTCCCGTGTATACCCTCATTCATCAGGTCTTTATCTGATGTAACAAGACCAACAACAGTATAAGCGGCATTAAACCATGTTTGATGGTTATTCTTTTTTCCGACAAAAATCTGATATTTCAAGATTTCCTTAACTATGGATTTTAAGAAATCCTCACAGATTTTCCTTTCTTTTTCAGAAAAACAATCTGCGTCTGCCACAAGATCATATGCACCGGCAAGGTCAATCGCTGAGATCGCCTCGTCAAGATGCTGAGCGTATCTTTTGCCGCCTGCAAGAGCAAGAATTCCTCTTCTTCCCCATCTGTCATGTCTTTCAAAACCCGGATAAATGGATGCCAGTTTAAGCAAAATACTTTTTACACTTTCCGCATATCTGAGTTGACCCGTGAAGGCATATGCCTTTGCAAGAGTAACACAATTCCTGTCAATTTTATAGTTGATATGTGTTCTGTATGCTGCAGAAGTCCTTTCATCGGTATAAACAGCACCGCACACAGGGCAGATGTGTCTTGTTTCTGTTTCTGATTTAAGCATTGCATCATCCTTCGGGCAAAAATAGTAAAAAATCCAATCGCCTTCTTTTTCGGGAATGTTCAATCTTTCTGAAAGGATTAAATCAGCCTGATTGATTAAGTTCTGTATTTCATGAGTCTTTGACCGATCTTTCTTGAAGGCTTCAATCTCAACAGCTGTGTATAGAAACCTCGGTCTCTGTAAATCGACTTCCTGCGCACAGCAAAAGGAAAAAAAACATAAAAAGACAATAATCGCTAAAACAGGTTTCATTTTTGAACCATCAAAAAAATCCAATCAAGCTCATAAAATAATCTAACATTTTATCGAGTAAGAATCAAAGGCAGCTAAATATGTGACTTTATATGCTGGCCTGAATATTAGAAGTTCGAACATATGCTTATGTCCAGGAGTTTCTGTTCAAAACATCCTATCAGGATCCGTGGAATCCAGGAAAGGTTTCCAGAAAAGCAGAAGAAATTGGAATATAAACTACTGAATTTTCAGGAAATCAAACTCATCAATATCAAAAATAACTATTAAATTTTCCCCTTTTTTTTCTATCCTGAGTTTCTGATAGGGACTTTTAACTGAATTGATGTTTATCTTCTCAGTGTTTATCATCACTTTCAGATTCTTAACCGGACTGCCACTGTAATTTACAAGTGATATATAATTGGCCCCTGTCTTCTTATCTTTCAAAATGTTCGCCTCCACAAAAGGATTGTCTGTGTATACTTCTGGCTGTGGCAGCACATCCCCTATCACAAGTCTCACAAATTCCCTCACTGTCTTATTATATTCAGGATAATTATCTGTGCTCAAATCCTCCCCTCCTCTTCCAAATGGCTTCAGGGGAAAAGCTCCTTTCAGGTATGCTGTCCCTAAAAGGGTACCTATGATCAATGCCTCACCTTTTTCATAACTGTTTCTCACTATCGCCGGCTCCCCATTCAAATATCTTCCTATCACCTTTGCTTTATCAACATCAAAACTCTGCCTGTATCCATATACATCCATACTTTTTATCCCATCTTCAGTCACAATCTCTATCCTGTCTGCCGGTTTTGCATACAACAACTCAAGCTTCGGTCTTAAACTCTTTTCTCTCTTGATCAATTGCTGACTCTTTATTCCAAATACTTCATTCATCTCTTCTATCTCTCTATCGTACTCATCTCTAAATGGTCCTCCTGCTATTGATATCAATATGCCCCCATCTCTCACCCATTGTCTCAGTGCCTCTGCTGCTTTTCTGCTTATATGATCGCCAACCATTATATAAACATCATAGTCCTTCAGATAGCCCTTTACCAGATCTTCTTCCCCGAGCACCTCCACCGGAATCTGCAAATGCCTCAATAGCAAATATAAATATGTTCTTTCCCCTGGATATATCGTGTTTCCCGACGCATACCATGACGGTACCACCTTCTCTTCTGCTATATCCCAGATGTCTGTGCTGATAAGCCAGCCTATTGCCACCTTCCCCGGTTTAACTTCTGAACTGATAATTTCATCCTCCACCATACCTATTTTATAGTTGATCTGTTTTACAGTTTCAAACATTCCGGGGTAATATTTAACATCAAAGTAGTTAATCCAGGAAAAACACTGAGCTGCAAAAGTGTGGGCGCCAAGTCTGACAAAATCCGGTGGATATCCATAATAGCTATAGGTAATAAGATATGTGCCCTTTGGCGTGTTGAAATATTTTGAAAGAGATCTTGCGAGTGCTGCTTCGTAGGAAAGAACCTGAACACCAGGAAAATCAGGTGTATTCAATCCCCAGGATATCTCACTTGAATATCCGGTAACTCCTCTTTCGGAAAAAAGTAAAAATGGGTCAACACCTGAATGAATTGAAGGCTTTCTTCCTGTACTGGGGAAAAAACTACCTGAATGTGTTATTGTTCCTCTCGGGAAAATTTCTTCTATCAGTCTTGTGGCATTGGCGCAGTTTTCAGCAAACAGTAATGCCCTGAAATAATGCGAGTGGTAATAAAGAACCGGTCTTGCTATAGATTCCTCCACACTTCCTGTGCCAAGTTTTACCATCGACCAGAGCTGATCATCTGTAAGATTTTTACCTTTTGATATCTCCGCAAGCTTTTCAACCGGTAAAACATCAAAAACCGAAATTGCTCTTTCTTTAAGATACTGCCTGAATTTCTCGTTGATCTTATCCCATTCACGAAGAACTGTAAGGGGTGGTGGTGAGGATTCTTCTATCAGTTTTATACGTTGAGGAAGTTCTCCAAGACCCTGCTGTTTTAATTCGTTATAGCTGCGCTCGTATAACTTTTTCAAAGGTTCATAATTTCCCTCATAACATAACCTGCCTGTGCCAGAACCAGTATAACGAAGATGAAGATTCTGAAGGGAAAGGTATCCCACGCTTCTATTGAATCCAAATTTTTCTCCTTCCGGGCCATAGACTTCCGGTGAACATCTGCCGTATTGACCTGTTATTCCTGCTGCTGAATACAACCTTCTTGCATCAAAATCAATTGCAGGGAAAACAGTAAAAGGACAAACCAGACCTATCTTTCCTGGTTTTCTACCTTCAACCCTATAATTTTCAATCCTCTGTGTTAATTGTTCCAGATAATTAGAAACCAGTCGCGCCGGTCTTCCCTGAAGGATATCATCCTCCCAGTAGCTGTTACCGGATGAAACTATAATCTCATTTTCTCCACTTGCCTGTTCGAAATTAAACCCAGAAATTGGCTTGAGTTGAATTATTTCTGGTTTTTCTTTTTTAATATCCCTGGTAATTAAAATCTCTGCTGGCTGGTCAGTATCTATAAAAAATGTTCCTGGAAAAACCTTGAGAAGTTCTATTTTTTCCCAGTTTGTTTCCTCTCCTGGTTTCAGAAGTATTGATTCATGCGGTTTTTTATCTTTGATTCCTTCCTTAGAAAACCAGTAAACAGGTCTTGGCCCCATATAATAACCAACAAGCCAGAACCTTGTCTCAAGTCTCACTGTAGCAGGGCCTTTTGCATCAGGTAAAACCTTCAATTTTACATAAACAGGCTTCCTGAAACTGCTTATTAGAGCAGGTCCCTGACCACCTCTTGGCCAGGATGTATAATCATCCCCTGGTTCAAGATTCAAATCTGATGTCAGATGTATAAAATCAATTATCCTGCGACACGAGGGATAGATGTCCTTTCCCTTTTTCAGAACAATTGTTGCCTGTCCTTTTTTCAAAGAAACCTGCGCTTTTTCATAAACATAATCGGTATTGTGATAGGCCCATGGACCATGAACCTGCCACTTCCTATCCATAGGAAAATACTTGAAGTCATCCCTGTTGCCAAATTCAGCAGAAAAAACTGTCTTTTTGTTCTGAATGATCTCTATGTCAAACAGACTGTTGAAACCATATGCAGATTCATATCTGACCCAAAGATTATATGTGCCTTCTTCATCAACATTAAATTTCCTGGTGGCAATTGCCTGACTTGATTTCTCGTCATCTTTTATCCTGTCTCCGCTCCAGGTAGCGGGCCTTGCTGGAAAATACCCTTCAAATCTTTTAATAATTTTCCAGCCTGAAACAAGTTGAAAATCCTCTGCTTCAAGACATATCTCTGCTGCCGGGCAGAAATCAGCAAAAAGGACAATCAAAAGAAATGTCATCACCTTAATTCTCATTTTTCCCCTTTTCATAACCTACTTTCGTGATGACCCTGAAAAATCTTTTTTCACAATTTCTTCAGGGAGAAGAATTTTTTCTGTGGACGGAGCAAGGTATGGTGGAACATTAAGCAAAATCTTTCTTCCATTGCAGCCAGAAAACATCCACAGTCTTCCGTCCTGTCCTTCTGGCACATCCACTCTGAAATAACTGTATCTCTGCAATTGAGCAAAAGAAAAAACTTCTTTTCCGCTTCCATCAAGTATTTTCCCTCCTCCTGATTCAGAATATCCTGCTATAAATTTTGTTCCTTCTGGTACATAGAAATATAATGACCACACTGTTCCCGGTGAAAAGGTACGATTCTTAATTCCTGATTCAAATGTCCATGGTAAATTCGGTTCCATTATCTTTACTCTTGCCCTGTCCCCACCTGTGGTAATTTTCAACCAGTGTAACCCTGTATGAGAGGTTTGCAGTGAAATTTCATATGGTTTTCCATCCGGTGGAACACTTGTATCCTGCGCCACGGGTTCTTCAGGGTTTTTTGATGAATAAAGATAAATGCGAACATTCCCATAGTCTCTGTAATGAGAAATGAGTCCGCCTGTAACCTGAAGTTTTATTGCTGTCGGTGCTTTTTCTATCCATGTATAGATGGTTTGTGGAGCACCTGATTGAATACCCTCATCACCAGTGACAGGTTTATCCCTGATAACGATATTGCTCAACCCTTTAACAGGTACCAGATTCTCGGTGAAGAAAATCGGTTCAACCGAAAAAAGGGTATTTGATGCAATCCCATTTTTCAACATTGCAAGTATTTCTTCTTCTGTAAATGGTTCTTTTATCTTCCAGGGATTTTTGCCTTCAGGAACATTCCATCTGGCGGTTTCAGGAACAGTAACATCCTTTGCCATATCCTGAAGGGTTACATATGCTGCAACAGTATCAATCATCTGCGAGTATCTCATTCTGTAAATATGTTTGATTAATTTCTCAAAATATTCCTGTTTATCTTCAGGTTTTGCCCGAATGTGCTTCAAATAGTTTTCCGCATATCCTGTATAAAGAATAAGATCGTAAATTCTGTTTCTTACTGCAGGATCCTGTGTCCTGCCAAGCGCCTCATCAAGATACCTGTACATTCTTCCGATAAGGTCTTCAGAAAAAAGAGGTCTTATGTCCTTTTCATTTATTCTGTAAATCAGGTGATAGAATTTCTCCATCGGTTCTTTTGCATCGCCGAATGCCTTTTCAAGAAAATCAGCAAAAAGGGCATCAACCCTCTTTGTCTCATCTACATCCCATAGGAACCTTGAAAGCATGTAATTACCCAGGCCTGCAGGACCCCAGCTATCCTCTGTCCATCCACTGATCAAACGAATTCCTTTTTGATGAAAAGATGGAAGGTTTTCTGTAAGATAGGTGATGTCTGACGCTCTGGGCCTGCCTGGAACATTATAATCCCAGATATAGGTACAGAAGGCATCACTTATACCAACAATGGCTCCCTGTTTTTTCCAGCCTTCAATCAATTCCTCAAGAGTATGCCCTCCCTTCCTCTGATGAGTGGTGATGTTAACAATGATATTTGGTTCAACTTTTATTGACGGGTACGATGCGTGATGGTGATATGCAAGCATTCCAACAAACCTATTACTGTATTTTTCTCTGATTGCTCTTGCTGCAACATTGGCAAGAAAAACCGCTCTGTCTGAAATACTGCCTATCTTCTTACATTCTTCACATTCACACCAGTTTCCTCCATCACTCGGCTCCATTGAAAGACCATCAGCATCAGGTCTTTTCTCAAAGTAATTTATTGCATACTGTTCAATCAGCTTCTGCAAACCTGAATTAGAAATGCAAAATTTAGAAGATTTTCTCTCTCCACCAACAAGACCAAGGTATTCAGGATGTTCGGAAAAAACATCTTTATAAAGAGAAAGAATTGCCTGATAGCTATGACCGCTTGGAACAAAAAAACCGCACTGCATCCTGTTTTTCTTCATCCAGTCATCCCAGGTGGCTCTGTTATATCCCCAGAAACCGTGTCCCTTACCAACATTCCTTCCATAAAATGAAGGTTTCCCGTAGATATCAAGATCCACCCTGAGATTTTTTATCTCAGGAATAATCTCCCATTTTTCTCCAGGGAAAAATTGCCTGTATCCGATCCTGTAAAGGAAATCCCATATTGCGTGTTGAAGACCAGTGTCTGTTGCACCGATAATATGCAGACCATTTGTATGACTCTTGATAATGTACTGATCCTTTCTAAACGCGTCTTCTGCATTAAATCTATCTGAATATGGAAGGAATGGAAAATCCTCCATCGTTCCCAAAATTATCCCCTTTTCAGTAAATTTGCAGGTTATTTGAAAATCTGATTTTGTGATTTTATTAAGATATAATGCAAACTCCTGCGCGGTTTTTTTTGTTTTTTCAGAAGCAGTTTCAGCCACAACAACCGGCAGCAATGACCTGGAATCTTTAACAAGGTTTACTTCCCCAGCAAAAATACTGGTTGAGAATGATATTAAAAAAAACAGTCCCGCAATCTCTACTGTTTTTCGATGGATGATCGGCATTATAAATAAAATATAATTTTACCGTAGCCCCGTCAAGTTCAGAAAATTCATTGTAAATCTGAATCCCGGGCAAAGATTACAGGATAATGGCAATAGCGCGGCATGGTACCTGCGTAGCGCCAGGTACCTTCAAAGGGAATACACAGAGTTTAAATTTCTGGGCATCAATCATTTGTAGATTTGCTGGATTACACACTGTAACGATTCCTGCTTTGAAAAATTCAACAAATATTCCTCTTGGGTCTTTATGATTCTCATAAACATCAGAAACAAAAAGATGTATTTTTTTTGAAATAAACCACTGAATCGCATCCTTTCCAAAAAAATAAACCTCATCATCATTTTTGTCCGGAAT
>CAZHJN010000032.1:4768-24297 GCA_964532995.1 uncultured bacterium | reverse complement strand
GAAAAAACTGTTTCAGAAAGAAACAGATATTCTGAGAAATTTTATAAAATTCTATCAGGTTTAGAGTTTCTTCCAAACTCACCCACTTTGATGAATGCAGGAACATCTTTAGGACAGCTTTCTGCATGTTTTGTCCTGCCTGTACCTGATTCAATAATTGGAATTTTTGAGGCGCTGAAAAATATGGCAATCATTCATCAGAGTGGAGGTGGAACAGGATTCTCATTTTCACACATCAGACCAAAAGGTGATATTGTGCGCACAACCATGGGCATTGCCTCAGGACCTGTTTCTTTCCTTGAAATCTTTGATAAGGCAACAGATATTGTGAAACAGGGTGGTAGAAGAAGAGGCGCAAATATGGCAATACTCAGCATAGACCATCCTGATATCATTGAATTTGTCACATCCAAAAGGAAAAACATCCTGCAAAATTTCAATATCTCTGTTGCCATCACGGATAAATTTATGGATTGCGTTGCAAAAAATGAGAATTTTGAACTGATAAACCCGAGAACAAAAAAGCCTGCTGGAAAAATTAAAGCACGAGAACTTTTTGATATCATATGTCAGTGTGCATGGGAAACAGGAGACCCCGGACTGGTTTTCATAGATGAAATCAACAGAAAAAATCCAACACCTGAAATCGGAAAGATAGAGGCAACCAATCCCTGCGGTGAACAACCTCTTCTGAATTACGAATCCTGCAATCTGGGCTCAATAAACCTTACAAAGGTGGTAAATGAAAATGGAATTGACTGGGAAAAATTGCAGGAGATTGTTCAGCTGGCAGTAAGATTTCTTGATGATGTCATTGAAGTTAACAGATACCCATTAAATGAAATTGAAAAAACAACACTCGGAAACAGAAAGATCGGTCTTGGTGTTATGGGATGGGCAGATTTACTTGCTGAACTTGAAATTCCCTATGGAAGTCAGCAGAGCCTGAAACTGGCTGAAAAATTGATGAGTTTCATCAATAATACCGCATTTGAATATTCTGTGAACCTTGGTAGGGAAAAAGGAAGTTTTCCTAATTTTTCAAAAAGCATTTACAAAAATAAAGTTGACTGTTTAAGAAACTGCACAAGAACAACAATTGCGCCAACAGGAACAATAAGTATAATCGCCGGCTGTTCAAGCGGGATTGAACCGTTTTTCGCAATCGCTTATGCAAGAAAAATGGCAGGTTCTGACATTTTTGAAATCAACCCGATCTGGGAGAAAAAGGCAGCTGAATTAAAACTTTTAAGAGGCGATATACTTGCTGAGATTATAAAAAAAGGTTCTGTCCAAAATCTTAAAGAAGTGCCGGAAAAAATGAAGAGGATCTTCAGAACCGCTTTTGAAATCAAACCAGAATCACATCTTATGATGCAGGCAGCATTTCAGAAACATACTGACAATGCTGTTTCAAAAACAATAAATCTTCCACAGCAGGCGAGCATTGAAAACATCAAAAAGATTTTCACATCCGCATACAGGTTAAAATGTAAAGGTATCACTGTTTTTCGGTACGCAAGCAAATCCTCTCAGGTTCTATATCTGGGCAAGGACTTTATTCCAGATGATGATTTCATCAATATAGCAGATAGTTTCTCAGGATGTTTAAAAGAACCCTGTAATTACTGACTCTGAATGGTTATTCTTTTATAATCTGGAGAATTCTGTCTATTTCAGCAAGAAGCTTTTTTGATAGATTGTTTAAGTAAATCTGAGATTCTGAGGAAATCTCTCCGTATCTTTTCATGTGCTTTGCTTCAAGTTCCATAATGTTTTCTCTGAAAGCACTGACACGGCTCCATATATCATTTACAGCTGACTGTGTGGTTTTTTTGATAGCCATATCCTTTCTCAGGATATCAAGATAATCCTGCAGAATCTGTGTCTGCTTTTTCAGGGCTTTCCTGTGAGAGGAATTCAAATCATTTTTTTCCTGATAAAGAACAGATCGATACTGATGTCCATCAACCCATTTCTCAATGCAAACAATAAGTTCATCAAGGACTGTCAGTGTGGTTGAGATTGCCCTTTTATGATTCTCTGACAGTTTGACGCCTGCCATACTTACTTCTTGAATGGATTGGTGAAAACGGATGCTTTTCCAAGTTCAAACTCAATCTCAAGAAGCCTGTTGTATTTTGCAATCCTTTCGCTTCTGCACGCAGAACCTGTCTTTATCTGACCTCCACCCATCGCAACAGAAAAATCAGCCATAAATGTATCTTCAGTTTCACCACTTCTATGGGAGATAACATATCCCCAGCCAGCTTTTCTGCATAGATCTATGGCTTGTATTGTCTCTGTTACGGTGCCTATCTGATTGAGTTTTATCAGGACAGCATTGGTTGATTTCTCTTTTATCCCGCGACTGATAAATTTTGTGTTGGTCACATAAAGATCATCCCCAACAATCTGAATTTTGTTTCCCAGCTGTTCTGTCATCTTCTTAAAGCCATCCCAGTCATTTTCAGCCAGTCCATCTTCAATTGAAACAACATAGTACTTATCAATCCATTTTTCATAAAGCTCTATCATCTCATCTGAAGTCTTTTTACCCTGACCTGATTTTGAAAGATTGTACATCCCATCTTCGTAAAATGAACTTGCAGCAGGATCAAGAGCGATTGCAATATCAATTCCCGGTTTATATCCGGCTTTTTCTATTGCTTTAACAATTACCTCGCAAGCCTCGTCGTTGCTTTTAAGATTCGGAGCAAATCCACCTTCATCTCCAACACCTGTTGCATAACCTTTTTCTGAAAGAATTTTCTTAAGTGCATGAAAGGTTTCTGCCCCACACCTCAATGCCTCAGCAAAATTTGGCGCTCCAATCGGCATAACCATAAACTCCTGCAAATCCACACTGTTATCAGCATGCTTTCCTCCATTAAGAATGTTCATCATAGGAACAGGAAGCCTTGTGGCACCAGCACCACCAAGATACTGATAAAGAGGAAGCCCGGCAAGTTTTGCCGCTGCGTTTGCAACAGCCATTGATACACCTAAAATCGCATTTGCTCCAAGTTTTCCTTTGTTTGGCGTGCCATCAAGTTCAATCATAAGTCTGTCTATCTCAGCCTGTCTGAATGGTTCCATGCCGATAATCTTTGGAGCTATGATGTTGTTGACATTTTCAACTGCCTTCAGCACGCCTTTTCCGCCATATCTCTTTTTATCACCGTCCCTGAGTTCCACAGCTTCATTTTCTCCTGTGGATGCACCCGATGGAACAGAACTTACTCCCTCAATACCATTTGAAAGTCTGCAGAAAACCCTTACAGTTGGATTGCCGCGTGAATCAAGAATTTCAATTGCGCTCAACGATGAAATTATGATTTTCACTTTCTCCTCCAGTTTGATTAAAAAAATTTGAACCAGTAATATTATCTTTATTTTTTGTTATCAATCAAGTTTTCCGGCAACTGTGCCAGATGATGAGACAAAAATTTTCTTTTTTCTTCAAGTTTTTTTATTTCTTTTTCAACAGCATCATGGTTATGTTTTTCCTTAAGAATCTCATCAACGAGGCCTGATGTTGACTGCATAATCTCTGAAAAATACTTCTCAAAGAAATTTTTGAATTTCAAAAAAAATCTGTCTATACTTTGAAATATTGACCATCTGAGGTTCTCCATATTCTGCATCACAAGTTCATCTATTTGAGTTTGTATGCGCATCATAATCCTTTTCATCTTTTTTGATGGTGGCAGAAAAGTATCGACAAAATCCTCGCTGAATGGCTGAAATCCTGTAAGCCAGACATGAGTCAGCCAGTAAGGCTGTCGGGCTATTTCGAACAAAAACATTTTATCTGTTTTTCCATAATCAATTTCAAAAATACCGGAAACAATCTGCCTTATGCGATTGCACATCTGATTGATTCTCTCATTATAAAATTCTGTAATCTCCTTAATCTTATCTTCAAAAAATCTAACTGCGCTTCCATTTTCATTTTCAAAAAAACCAGGAATCGCAATTTCCATTGCCCTGCGAGAATTTTCATAAAACTCAGAAGAATTTTCCGCCTTAACAGAATTTTCCTTAACGACACTGTATAAATAGGTCCTCGCTTTTTCAGATAATTCTGAGGAATAATCTTCAAGCTGTTCATGAAGTCTTTTACGTTCTCCTTCAAGGTTATCCAGTATAATGTGTTTTTCTTTTTCAAAAATGGATAATTCGTGTTTCAATAACCCCAGTTTTTGCTCAAGAACTTCCACCGGCATCTTCAGAGATTTAATTTCAAGATCCATTGTTGTAATGGTCTCAAAAATTATGTTTTGCAACTTTATTGAAAGGGATTCTTCTATCATTGATTTCTTCTTTGAAACAATGGTTTTCATAATAAAACCCTCAAGATCCCCAATGTTTCCTTGCTTAAAAATTTCCCCATCTTTCTGTTTCTTGCCTGTTAGTGCGATTCTTGCCGAAACAGGAAAAATTTTCCCTTCAAAACCATTCTGGATTAAAAGTTCTTCAAGAAACTTCTTTGAAACAGAAAGTTCCTCGTCTGAAAGATAATCTATCTTATTCAGAATAAAATAAACATTTTTAGTGTGTCTGGCAAGCCTTTTCAAAAATTCAAGTTCAACCTCGGTTACCGGTGGATCAACAGATGTTACAAATAATGCTGCATCGCATTCCGGCACAAAATTCAGGGTTGTTTCAGTGTTGTGGAGGTATGTTGAACCTATACCGGGTGTATCAATTAGAATTATGCCTTCCTTCAATATCTGCGCCGGAAAATACACATTGACAAAAGAAACCTTTAATCTGTTCTCCGGATTATGCTTTTCAACAATATACCCTGCAAGAAAACTCTTCACTTCTTCAATGCTATCTGTTTCCAGCTCTTTTTTCTTTGAATCATAAAAAATAACATCCACCCTCATTTGTTCACCATACCTTACAAAAGTAGGGATGGCTGTAACAGGAATAATAGAAGAAGGAAGAATTTCTTCGCCGATCAGAGCATTAAGAAGTGTGCTTTTACCCCTTTTTACCTGACCGACTATCGCAAGGTAAAGATTTTGCTGCTGGTTTCTTTTAAGAAGTTCCTGCAGGCAATCCCTGTGATACTGATAACCAGCTTTCATATCAGAAAGTTTATCAAAAAGTTCTTTAATAATGTGTGTCAAATCATCATATTTCTGTGCATCAGTGAAAAACTCCACCATGTTAATCCTCCGCTATTCTGGCAGGAATCATCAACCAGAAGACTTTCAGGAAAACCCCATCCTTTTTTTAGAAGTTTACAGTTGATGTTTCGATAATCACGATATTCTGTCTTGAACCGGCTGAAATAAATTTAACCCTTCCCTGAATTTCAGCGGGTACATTGCATTGTCCCAGGTCATTTCTTCCCCAGGCGTGGACCTTACCATCTTTTGTGAGGGCAAGATTGTGATATCCTCCACCAGAAATTGCAAGGATATTTCCCTGAATCTCCTGTGGCACCCTGCACTGTCCATAATCGTTATATCCTTTTGCATATAACTTTCCATCTTTTGTCAGAAAAAGACTGTGATATCCTCCTGCGGCGATCGCAATAACATTTCCCTGAATTTCAGCAGGCGCGGCACACTGACCCCAATGGTTATTGCCCCAGCCATAGACCTTACCATCTTTTGTGAGGGCAAGACTGAAATCAGCCCCTGCGGATATTGCTGAAACATTTCCCTGAATATCCTGTGGCACCTTACATTGCCCGACCTCATTTCTTCCCCAGGCGTAAACCTTACCATCAACCGTTAAAGCAACCGTATGAACACCACCTGCTGAAATGCTTGTGATTTTCCCCTGAATTTCAGGGGGCACATTGCACTGACCATCGTTGTTGGTTCCCCATCCATACGCCCTGCCGTCCTTTGTTAATACAAATCCATGGTATCCGCCAGGCGCAATACTTACGATTTCCCCTGAAATTTTTGAGGGAACCGCACATTGCTTGAAATCATTTGCTCCCCAGGCAAACAGTTTCCCTTTTTTTGACAGCCCAACAACATAGTCCCATCCAGAAGCAACGGTTTTCACATCCTCCTGGAGTTCCTGAGGAATGTTGCTCTGGCCGAAAACATTGTTTCCCCAGGCGTAGACCTTACCATCTTTGGTCAATGCGAGAACATGAAAACCACCTGCTGAAATATCAATCACATTACCCTGGATGCTTGAGGGCATATTGCTTAACTGCCCGCTTTCATTATTACCACCACCATACACCTTTCCATCTTTGGTCAGCACAACAGTAAAAAAACCTCCTCCTGACACGTCCACTATACTGCCCTGCAAAGGTGCAGGGATGTTCCTCTGTCCTTTCTCATTATTACCCCAGGCGTAAAGTTTCCCATCTTTCGTGAGGGCAAAGCTTATCGCCACGCCCGCTTCTATCCTTGTTACATTGCCCTGAATATCAGAAGGAACATTGCATTCACCTGATGCGTTCTGTCCCCACGCATAGACCTTACAATGTTTTGTGAGGGCCATGCTGTGCATCCATCCACATGAAACAGCAACAACATTTCCCTGAATCTCAGAAGGTATCTTACATTCACCTTCCTTATTGCTGCCCCAGGCATAGACTCTTCCATCTTCTGTCAATGCCAGGTTATGGTCTCCACCTGCTGAAATAACTTTTGTTTTACCCTGGATTTCTTTTGGAATATTGCACTGACCATTATTATTGCTTCCCCACGCATAGACTCTGCCGTCCTTTGTCAGGGCGAGACAGTGGTGCCCACCAGCAGAAATAGCTTTTGTCCTGCCCTGGATTTCAGCAGGGACAGCACTTTCTCCCCAGTTGTTTGAACCCCATGCATAAACCCTGCCATCCTTTGTCAGAACAAGGCTGTTTGCGATACCCGCTGAAATACCTGTAAACTCAACATCCTCAGGAATATAAGGATAGATATGATATCCCCATCCAGCGATCCTCAATTTTTGAGCCTCCAGACCCGCTGAAAACATAAAAAAACATAAGATAATAACTCCAATCATACACAATTTTTTTATATTCATTCAATTCCTCCTGTTCGCTGAAATCTACTGCATATTACTGATTTTATCATCAAGAGCACAATCTTATAAAATTTATCCACTCAAAAGCCGGATTGCATTGGAATAAAAAATGTTCTGAATTCTCCTGCCATGTCTCCCATCATCTGAGCTTACTATGGTTTTGACCATGTAATTCCACCATCAAAAGACCCTGAAACAAAAATCAGGCAGTCAAGAACACCTTCTGTCTGCTCATTGAATAATGGTAATTCAGGATTGGTAAAATCAACCCAGTGAAGACAGGCAAGAACTTCAGAACCACTGAGAGCAGTCAGGTAAGCGCCCCTGAAAACACCTTTCCTGCCATTGACGGTTTCTGGTTTGAAAGGCGAAAATGGCGAACTTCAGGATTTGCCCTCATCATCCAAATAAGAAACTAACACCCTCTGATTAAAATTGTTGTTTCGCCCTGCCCTGCAGGTTACAATCCATCTAACCGAAGGAAGCACGCAGAAATCAGGAAAAAGGCAGATTGCTTGATCAGTCCCTTTTTCTGATCTCATCGCTATGTTTCTGTCTATAATTTTCATAAGACTATAGAAGGTTTTCAAGAAGCATTATCTTCTGAGCAATCTTCCATCTCCAGGCATCCATCACATCAGGCTGAAAATCTTCTGTATTCACAAAATCCCTGCTGTATTCAACAGGAATAGTATCAAGGATTTCTTTTTTAATTTCTTCAAGGACGGTCTCTGCTTCTTTTATTTTTTCTCTGCTACCTGTCTTTTTTATCTTTTCAACTGTTTTTTCCAGTGTATACAGGTACATATAGTCATAGATACCATCACAAAAACCTTCCCATCCAGGGGTGTCTTTTGGACCTTCCTGTGATGGCAATGCATAATAATCGCCTGCGTGTCTATTGCCCCTGTTGCCTGGATTGAAATCATCATAGGCATCAGGACCTTTGGACCACATATAAACCCATTGCCCGATCGCCTTTATACCTGTTTTATACATGTAAAAACCCGTGTAGAACCTGTCAACCCTGTAATCCCTCCCAAAACTTCCTCCATTATCACTCCAGAACTCTTTTCCCATATTCGAAATTGTTTCTATGATTTTTTCATTGATCTGCTCGGCGTACATCATACACGCATCAACAAGAGGACCTATCCTGTGAATTGTCTGCGTGTGCAGGGTTTCAAATATCCTGACATTTTTTATTCTTGATCTGGCAAGACCGCACAGTTTGATGGCATCGTCTGTAAGTTTCTGACTGTTGGCCGGTTCGTCAACAATGAGAAAATAAACCCTGAAAGGATACTTTTGCTTCTCCACAAAATCAAGCGTATCCTGTATTAGTTGAACATAAAGATTCTGCCACTTTTCTGACATAAAAGGCACATCAAAATACTTTGAGTTTACATCATTCGGAAGACCTAAAAGAACGCACCTGAACCCCGCTCTTGCCGCATTATCAAGCGCTTCTTTGAGTGAAACATTTCCTCTTCTTGCCACCACTTTTGTAAAATCAAAAAGATATACACCGTTTCTTTTCTCATAAACCGGTGTACATCCAGATAATCCCAGCATATTTGCATTATGCCTGATCATATTTTCAAACATCAATTGTTCCTGTTCAGGATAAAAAACCTTTCTTTCTTTTCCTGCTCTGTAAACAGTATTCCAGTCATAATTACCGTAGAAAAGTCCCCAGAAAACATCTTCTGGCTTAAAAAGTTTGAAAGGAAGAATGCGAAGAGAAATCGGCATTGAAAACGAAATATCCTTTCCCGCTTTGCGTGTTGTTATCAACAAATTTCCAGAATACACACCTGGCTTTCCATTTTCAGGAATTTGAAATGTCAGATAGTACTGGGATGTCATTCCTTTTTCAATCCTGCCGCTTATACTATCAAGATATGATGGAACAATATGGTAGGTCTTGCCCAGACGTTGACGTTTTCTGGCAAGATACTTCATTTCCCTTATCTCAATAATATTTTTCAAATCTCCTGTTATTTCCATCTGTATCTTCTCCATCTCAGCAAAAGGTCTTATACAGACACTTCGAGTTATCCTTTCTCCAGGAGTACCCCATGCTTTGACCTGTCTCTTTCTCACCACAGGAGCCTTCGTGTATGGATAAATTTTTATCTCAGGTCTTGACTCCCACAGGTAATAACCAATCCTCTGTTCCTCGGGTTCAATTTCTGCTTCCTGTCTGTAGAAATCTGGGTACTTTATTTCAACAAAATCAAATGGAATCCTGGCATCTGCCACCGATTGAGTCTTGCCTGACAGATCTTCCACATTATCAATGACATAATTAACAGCAGGAGTAATCCTTATATCATCCACCCAGACATAGCCTGTTTCCTGGTATGTCTCGACATGCAGAGCAATTTTCTTTGTTTTTTCATGTGATTTAACACTCATAGTACACGGAATCCAGTCAAATTTTGCACGGGTTTCAAGTTTGGACCCTGTCCTGTCTATAAATCTGTTGTTTTCGTCATAGTAATTGACATATGCAACAAGAGCAAAATTATTACTCTTTTCTGCGTCGCTTCTGGCAAAAATAATCACATCATATGTTTTTTCAGGTTCCGCGTTTAGGAAAGGACTGAAAATATAACTTGCTTTGACCGCATCTTTTTTCTTTCTCAGTTTTACAGAACCCTTCCCAGAAAATCCGTTATCCTCATCAAAAACAACATCGCCAAAAGTTTTGAACTTTCCTATACCATCTCTGAAATCACCCCCTGACAACAGGTTGATATCCATTTCTGTCTTAAATGAAGATACCGGTTTTTCTTTCAAACCAGAAACATCAAAATACACATGGTATCTTTCAATATCCTCTCCTTTTTCCCATACAATCGTTCCGCGAGCATTATTATCTGGATTAAAATTTGGGTGTGGAATAAAATTGAATCTCATTTCTGAAAGGGTCCCATCTTTTCCTGCTCCTATCACCCTGAGTGAACCTGTATCAAGTTTTCCACCACCCGGTAACACCTTTTCAAGCAGGGCTGTAAAATTAACCTTTGCCGCGCAGATGTTTCCCAGAACCGGCTGGATGCTGCCAGGAATGGATGATCTGAAACCCCACTGGCTGTTCCACCATTTCGTTTGCGACAATCCTGTTAAACCACCTGAAATAAACCAGAAAAAAAGTATACTCAAAAATTTAAACGCCAGGGTCATAATAACTCCTTGTAAAATGGACTTTTACCTTTTCTGAAAGGAACAGTTGTCTGGATTTTCATCTTCCTGTATTCAAGAACCACAACAATTTCATCTATCCCGAATGGGATATTTCTTATATCAAAAATGGCATCAATTTCTGGCTCAGGATTGCTGCGGCTCCAGAGTATTTTTTTTCCTTTTTGAAGAAAAATCTTCATCTGTGCGCCTTCTAAAATATCGGAAGCAAGGTTCAACCTTATCTTCAGTTCCATCCTTTCGTCATTCTCGTCATAAAGGTATTTATCGGTATATACAGAAAGCGCTGAACATAATTGAAAAACCCTGCTCACACTTCTCAAAACCCTGCCGTTTTTTATATCAATAAGAGAAAAAGTCATTTCCCTTATCCCGGGAGGACCTGTGATTACATATTTTTTCTTTATTTCCAATGTTTCCCCTGGTTTCAGTTTTCCTGTGGTTTCTGTATCCATCAGAAAGCCATTTTTAGCAATCATCACAGCCCTGTAAGTTATAATTCTATCAGTGGAATTCTTAACCTTTGCACCAAGTATATTTGAACCGTAATGTGTGCCCCAGTTTACATCATGAATTCCAATCTGCTTCAATATATGTGGAAATGGCAGATTTTTAAGAACATAAAATTTATCCATTTCGTGAAATGTTCCTGATATGGAAGAATACTCATACTGATACCTGTTTTCCCTGCAGATGTTTATGCGGAAATCCTGATCTTTTTTTTCATAAAGGTCAAAAATTGCATAAGGAATTTTGAATTCCGCAAAGATTTTTTCCCCTTTTATTCTGCACACGCCTGACCAGTCGCCATCAAAGTTTGAAGGTTCAACAGTGCCGGAATCAGAAAATCTTAAAAGGTCGCATCTGATAGAATCAGCATTTATCAAAAATTGCGCATAGTCAGTGCCTCTGTTTCTGTAATCAATCATTATCTCAAAACAATCATCCTTCCAGACCCTGCCATCACGAACTTTTATTGAACTGAGAATCCTGTCCGGTTCACTGACATCTGCATCTATTCCTATGTAGATTGCGGTTTGATCGCAACCAGCATAAGCCTTCCATCTGTCCTTCAGGAATCTTCCGTCAATGGAACTGACGATGTCGAAAACTGATGCTTTTTTCCAGCATGCCTCATTCAAAATCCCGTCTATCTTTGGTGCCCTGTCAAAAACCTGAAGATTTATCTGCTCTCCGCAAAAAGATTTTCCGACAGTAAAAATACCTGTTAAAAATAACAGGATTAATTTTCTCATTTCAAATTCGTCTCCTGAAATATTTTGAAAAAATTTCTCTTATCTTGGGGTTCTTTAGAACATCATTAAAACTGTGAACCAGAACATAATTGCAACCATTTTCAAAAATTGTTTTCAGCTCCTTCTCAACCCTTTCAGGACTTTTTTCCGGGAAAAATTCTCTCTCATAATAATAACCGATCATAGCAACAGCATTATTTCTTTTCCAATATTTTTTTCATCTGCAACCATTTTTTTTGTGGTTCTCGCAATTTTCGCCGCACTCCAGGGCAGAAACCACGCCGCTGTATGGCAGCAGTAGTCAAGGTCCAATCTGTTACCATAAAATGGCTCGGGCAAAAAAACAGGATAGATATGTGTGATAATTCTTACATCCGGCCTGATGGATCTCGCGAAATTACTGAGTTCATTGTAAAAAGAAACAAGACTTTCAAGAGAAAATTTTTCTCTTGCACGCTCAACCGACTTATTTCCCGATGGATCTCCGCACTGTCTGAAAAGCGTTTCAGAAATATCACACATACAGCATCTGTAATTCTGATAACCGAAGAAATCAAAACCGATGCCCTTCAAACCTTCTATTTCAAGAATCTCCTGTATCTGTTCCTTGAAGAATTCTCTCACCTGCCGGTCGTGAAAACACAGCAAATCCTGAATCAGCACCTCTGTTTTTCTCCCTTTTGGCTCTTCTCCCCACTGATAGTCTGTCGCGAATCTCGCATTTTTGTCTTTCAGATACTCATATACCTGAATTTCTTCGGGGTTCATTCTCTGAAGAGGCGGAGTGATTCCAGGCCTTTTCTGCCTCCAGAGATTCACATCTGCCAGAGAAATGGTTGCATAGATATCAACATTGTATTTTTTTCCTGTTTCAACAAACTTCCTCAACTGTTCAAGAGGATAAGCCTGACACAGAAAACCAGAAGCACCCATTTTTTTCGCTTCAGGAATAATTTCCTCAGGTATTCCACTTCCACTGACAAACAAAATTGCTGGTTTTTTCAAAGCATTATTAGAAATTTTCATTTTCGGTGACGGATTCAACCTGACAGGTTTTTCGGAAAAAACAAGTTTGCCATAGAGAGATGGATCATGCGACATATAACTACCCACAACCGGCCATGTCCAGTAAAACCTCTCAGACGCCCAGGAATAATCCCTGTGTACTCTTCCCAGCATCATACCCCATACATCACCATGAACAGGAACACATTTTTTTCCTGTAAACTCTTTTATACTCTCCCATGGAATTGCCATCTCAAAACTCCATCCCAGATCCATATCATGCGGGGCATTGAGCGTGCCATTCATAAATGTGGCGCTGATTAATTTTGGACATGTCCAGCTTACATGCGGAGATTCAAGATAAACCTGCCCGGGTCTGACAAGACCCCTTTCATACCAGGCATCAAAGATATTATTTGCAGGATTGATATGAAATTCCATATAATTCAATGAGTCAGCATCCGGATCGAGAAATATTTTTATAAAATTATCAAATGTCATGATATCGCATTCAAGCCGCTTCCATTCAGGGTCTTCCATGTACCTGTGAATATTCACTCTTTCCACATAATCCTTCGGGCACTCGCTATCCTTCATCGATGTCCTCACCCAGACATCAAAATCCTCAACTTCACAACCAATGTACAGATAATTATCATCCCAGATTACCTTTGCGACAGTACGGTACTCTGGTTCAGAACCATCTGCCATTTCCTTAAACAGCATTTGAGGCGCTTTTTTCCAGGCATTTTCGGAAAGTCTGCCGTCAATAACAATTTTTTCTGAGGTTTTTATGCAGATATATTTATTCTGAAAATTCTGTTCTGATTGTGCATTATGCAGGAAGACAGGCAGAAACAGGAAAATGAAAACCATCAATTTCCAAAAATTTATGCCGTATTTCGTTTTCTGCTCCTTCGTCCACAGTTTCATTGACAAAATCAATGAAATTCCCACCTTTTATTTCAATACGCCCACCAGAAAGGATATCTTGCTGGGGAATAGCCGTTGAGAGTTTTCAAAGGAACATCTCTGAAATTGCCTTTCACGGCATAGATTCGTTTCTTCAATCCTTTTTTCCAGCATAGTGATTTTATAATTTCCCATTCTTCCGGGTTAACAACCCTTGACTCAATATCCCAGAAACTGATGCCATCTATATCATACTTATAAAAATATCCCGCAAGGTCATAATAATGCTCTTCAACTGTCATCCATGATCGTATGGCCCGCAATTCAGGACAGAGCTGGCATAATGTGCCTTCTGTGAGCTTTGAGAAATATTCCATATCAATCACACCTTTATGAGGCAAACCTCTGTCCTGGGGATAGGGAATCAGAACATCTATGATCTGTCTGTCAATCCAGTCCTTTATATCAAGGTCATAAAACCTGTTGTTTGCCTCATTGATCAGAACAGTGGCAGAAAATTCAAGATCAGGAAACTCGTGTTTGACTTTAGACATAAAATCGGTGATGATTTTGCTTCTGAATTCAAAAAGGCGATGGTCTTCAGCAGGAATTCTTCGAGGGTCTTCTCCGTATTTCTTTCTGAATCCTTCAACGATGGGTCTTTCAAACAGAACAAGCGGAACCCCTCTGTGAAACGCAAAATTTATTCCATCAATCCCGTAAGAGGCGACTTCCTTATACAGGGCAATACAGTGTTCCTGCACTTCCGGATATGCATAGCTCAATCTTGAAATTTTCATCCCATCGCGATCATAGCAGAGAAATCTCTGGTTTTCATGGAAAAACCTGGAATACATCATTTCCTCCCAGGGCGGCTGTCCGGCGACAAATGCCATTCTGTGATACACATGAAATTCAAGACCTATTCTTTTTGCGTGTTCCAGAGCAATCTTAAGAATATCCATATTTTTCTGCCTGAAAATCCTCAGGCTTTCAGCGTAATTTCTATCTCCTATTCTTGGATAAACATCAGGATCTATGTTTGTTCTTGAACCGATACCGGTAAAGTATGTGGCCACGTCTCCTGCGGCAATTCCCCAGTAGATTTTTTTGAAAGGAGTATCCCGAAAAATTTCTATCTGTTCCTGAATCTGTTTTTTTGTGGTTGGCCTGTTATAGTAAATAAAGGAAAAGGCATCATTAAAAGCTGCAAGGTAAACATCAGGCTTTCTGTTTTCAGAGAAATTTTTTTCAGCAGGCAAAAACCTTATATACGCGATCCCGGATGTGATTTTATCCGTGTCCTTTCTGTCCTGAACCGCAATGTGAATTGTTTCTTCTGTCAGGTCTGCTTCTTTCCAGAATACTTCTTTTATAATGTCCCCTTTTGAAACAGATTTTTGTGAAACAAGTGTGCGAAAACACTGGTCTTTATTCAGTCTTACCCTTATACCTGCGTAAAATCCGTGTTCCCCATAAAGTCCCACAAAAATTCTGTATCTGCCCTTTGCATTAACAGGCAATTGCAGTACAGGTGGATGTGTGCCATAACAGGCAACAAGCAGGGTACCCGAAAACTTCTCTGTTTCATACTGAATTTTTTTCCATCTTTTCCTGTTGCGTTTTTCAGCAATTGCTGATGAAGGTAGACACCTGCTTAAATCAGTCAGGTAAAATCCGTCTTCATATTTTACAGGAACCAATCTTTTCATTTTTCAGCCTCAAGATATTTCAGTATCGCCTCAGCCATTATTCTGTGTCCCTCTGGACCCGGATGGCAGAAATCAGTATAGAGATTCTTTTCCCATCCAGGTTGTTTCATTATAGCTTCCTGCGTGCTGACAGAAGGCAGTTTTTTCTCCTCGCTTAATTTCCTAACTGCACTGTCGTATTTTCTTAATGCTTCTTTATCTGTTGTTAAAGGAGTCGGTCCAAGAAGTACCACAAGAGCATTTGCTTCTGTTTCAAGTATCTCAACAATCTTTCTCATGTTTTTTTCATAGGTAGATATATCCATACCCCTGTAGCCATCATTCACTCCAAACATTACAAATACTAACTGCGGTTTTTCAGCAACAACGTCTTCTCTTATTCTGCTCAACGCGTGAAAAACATTATTCCCACCAATGCCACGGTTAACAGCTGTAATACCATCATAGCCATATTTTTCCTGAAGTTTCTCAGCAATTATCTGATAGAATGTTTTTGCTCCGCTGACCCTGGCGCTCTGGGTAACAGAATCACCAAAACCAATTATTTTCACCTGCCTTTTTTTCAAAAGATACTCATTTTTGAACCTGGAAAGTTTTTCACCAACAGATAAACCTTCATATTCGTTTTCAACCTTTTTCGGAACAAAAGGCGAAACCTGTACTGGCGGTTCAATCCTTCTTGTTTTTCCAGAAGCACAATAAGACGCCGCAACAGGGCTGTCCAGAGGTACGGCATATGACATGGAATAAGCGGTATTGAACTGAACAAGCCCTGGTTCTGAAAACGAAACAAGATATTGTTTCTGAGTATGAACCCTCGGGCAGCCAAGAAGGGAATAACCGTTTTCCATCTGCATCCTGAAAGGCGAAAACTTTCCATCAAAACTGAAAACAGTCAGCTCGCAATCAGGCTTTGAACAGTAACCGAGAGTTTCCATACCGATATTTACGATAAAATCATTCCCGCGGAAGACCCCATTAACATCCGGCAGGAAAAGTGTATCCCTTATATAGGCGTAGCCATTCAACATGGCCCTGGATGTGTACGCATAAACATCTTTTGTTGAAACGATTCTGTACCAGGGAACACCTGCTGTAAGATAAAACACATATTCTTCACCCTGGTTCAGGGCCCTTGATGCTGTACTTTTTTTGACAACGGTTGCATCATCCCGCATTTCTTCAAGATAAACATCTGTATTATCTTCAATGCATGTAATGACAACGCACGGATAGAAATTATTGTTTGGATACGGATTGACTCCACCGTAGAACTCTTTTCCGATGTATCTTTCTTTGCCTGATTCATAACTGGGATGGAGCATTGTGAAATTATTGAGGGAAGAAGGCGTAACATAAACAATAATCGGTTTTGTGGATTTTATTTCTCTGAACCCCCAGGCGTTTCCATAGTTGATTTCCATAAATTTTTTTTCTTTCATTTCAATCCTGGTTTCTTCTTTTTCCGCAAGTTTTCCAAAAGCCCTTCTATCCTCTATCCCTTTGATTGTCACCACAGTCTCCGGTTCAAGAGCAACAATTCTCACGCAGGCATTATCCTCTGGTTTCTTCGTTCGTTCGTCCTCAGAGGTTACAAGCCATGCATAGAACAATCTTCCGGAACCATCCACACTTGGAACCGCATACCCGCCATGGGGGTTTTTGTAGTAATGACCCCCGAAATTCAGGAATATCATGATGTTCTTATCGCTCTTTACCTCAACTGTGTGATTCAGCATTGAAGGAAAGAACAGATTTCCATCAAGACCGCTTTCCCAGTAAAGTTCTTTCCTATCAATGTTGAACGTAAAAGGTCCCCTGTTTTCCACTGGATTTTCGCTTACATATCTTACCTGAATCTTTGTTATACCGTCTTCAACCGGAATAACCTTAAATGTCGCGCCTCTGTAGGGCTTCATCACATAGGTATCTCCTGAATTTGTCTGAAAAATAAAATGCTTCCCTGTGGCAAGCCCCTGCGCGCCGGATTTCTCCGACACAAGCAGCGCAAAAGACGGTAGAATGAAGTATACAAAAAGAAATTCTATTTTCGCCGTCATCGCAGTCCTCCGGAGATTTTAACAGGATACCGGAAATATGCATAACCGCAGTTATTCTGCCGGTTCAAAAAATCTTTCAGTTCATCGGCTATTTTTTTACACTCATCCATGGCCAGTTTCTTATCAATCCTGGCGGGTTTCTTGCCGACGATTCTCTCAAAATTTCTTCTGTATATCTTCTGCAAAACAGGAGCGGGCAGTCGTATACCCCTGATTACGCTGCCTGGCTGAGAAAGGAAATTCATATCACCAACCGGCATACGAAAATTGTCCTCTGTTTCAAGAAACCTTTTCATAAACTTTATCTTTGACGCTGTGGCTTTACTGCTGAATTTTTTACTGATGAATGCATCTGTCCCGAACACAATTCTATCCTGGTAACGTATAAAAAAATCCCTGGTTTTTTCTGGATTTTTTGAAAAATTCACAAACATTTCTGCACCAGGGGCAATATCAAAATTAACACTCTCATATTTCTCAAGAACCTCTGATGCTATCTCAAGGTCCTGTGAGAGAAAATAAAAATGTGCAAAAATTATCTTCAGATGCGGGAAATTAGAAAGCACGCGGTTGACCCTCTGCCTTATTTCCTCATATGAAGGAAATCCTTTTGAAAAATAACCCCAACCTCTTTTGAGGGCGATCGGATGGATCTTTCTTCTGTCCCAGAACTCAGGAGGATCCACAACGTGCCAGACAACAGGAAATTGTTTTTTCTGAACAATCTCAAAAAAATCCTCATATTCAGGGTCATCAATCTTAAATGGCATCCGTTTGAAAAGATTAGGCTTTGTTTCAAGAATTTTAACACCGTCAAACCCTGTTTCAATCATTTTTATCAGTTGTTCCTTCAATCTTTTTTTTCTGTCTTTCAGACAATATCTTTCAATATGCGCATAGTACAGAGAGCCCATAATATAGGTCTCAGAAGGGTACATCATTTTAAAACAGAGAGCCTGAGGATTTGAATTACCCATCTTTGCATCTGGTATGCTGACAATACAGAGTTTATCAATACCGCAATTGTCAAAAAAAGACCTGGTTTTTTTTATGCTGAGTATATCGTCGAAATGTACATGTGAATCTATAATACCCGCATTTGATTTTTTACGCATTTCAAATCCTTCTCAAAGCCTCCTCTACTGTATACACGTTGACCTTTTTTCCCATGCCTGAAGAAGAATCTTTGTAATCTCTCCTGGCTTTCCCTTTCCAATCTTTTTGCCATTGAACCTTGTTACAGAAATGATGCAGTAAGGTGTACTGGTCAAAAATGCTTCATCGGGACTATGGTATGCACCACGGGAGATTCTATGGACTATCCGGTATTCTTCGTCTTCAGGAAGAAACTGCAGGTTTTTTTCTAACACCTCAATGATAACTTCTTCCATCTCCTGTGGTTCAATTTCAGGGTTGACACACATCAATCTCAGGGACATATAAAAACGTTCTATGTGCCTGTCCAGTTTAAATGGTTTATGTTTGAATGTCCCAGTTGATTCTGCAATGGTGTCACCAAGTATTACACTGCTGTCAAAAATCGAAATTTTTGTGTCTTTTTCTGGATAACAGACGCTGTTTATGTAAACCTCCTTTCCATCGGCTTCATTCTTTAACTGCCGAAAGCCGACCATCGGGAATAAAATCTACCTTACCCACCTATCTTCTCTCAGATCCGAAATCAATAAGCTGCTATTGTAAGGTCGTATCTGAGAATGTCATATGGAGGAAGCAGATAGTGAACTCTGTCTTGATTGCATGCTTCAACATGCCCATCAGCAAACCACATGTTGGCAACACCCATATGCCTGAGATGAACCAATGCGCCATTGGAATCGTAAGGATAGTAGGCTGCATTAGGCCATCCGAGGTTCGTAGACAGGCTACCTGCGGCATCAGCAATCAATGGAAACAGAGCAGGTTTTGGTAAGTGTGTTATCCTGAGATACCAGGGACCACTGGGACTATCACGTCTTACATTCTTGTTTCTTGATGTCGGACAAGGAAATTGCCATCCATAGAGGGTTGGATCCCTGTAATAGCCCACATATACATCTATGCCATAGGTACGACCTGCGGTATACGCGTCGTAGGTTTTTATTCTATTGGTCGGGCATATAACAAGATCCCTGCCTTTAAGGTAGCCTTTCTCAAACAAGACACCATACCAGCTTAGATAACCGGATATGGTAGAAGCAATCCAGCCATCATAGTCAGAAGTGTACATGGTAATGGCAAGACCCACCTGTTTCAGGTTATTCATGCATACTGCCTCTCTTGCTTTTTCTCTTGCCCTTGTTAATACCGGCAGTAACATTGCTGCAAGAATTGCTATGATGGCGATGACAACAAGCAGT
>CAZHJN010000032.1:0-4668 GCA_964532995.1 uncultured bacterium | reverse complement strand
CAAGCAGTATCAATCAACCACCACAAAACGTACTCTTCTTGCAATGGGCCAGGATTCCTTTGGAACATCAATCTCGCCTTCTGCTTCTGTGGTTAACTGAGAAGCAGAAATCTTTTCTTTTGTCGTAAGATAATCATAAACAGCCTTAACCCTGCGATCAGAAAGTTTTTTGTTATACTCCTTTTTTCCTTCAGGAGACGCAGAACCAATCAGAAGAACTTTGACATTCGGGTTTGCCCTGAGAATATCTGCATTTTCTTTCAGGGTTTTCAATGCCACAGATGAGAGTTTTGAACTGTCCCAGGCAAAATAAACATCCTTCAAATTTAAAGGTAAAGTTTTCTGTTTCTCAACAACCTTTTCAACCGGTTTTTCAACATATACAATCTTCTCAACAATCTTTTCAACCGGTTTTTCAACTATTTTTTCAACAGGCCTTTCAATAATTCTTTCTATCACTCTTTCAACCGGCTTTTCAACTATTTTTTCAACAGGCACCTCAACTATCCTGTCAACATAAACCGTTTTCTTTCCAGACGGACAGCAGATAGCCCATTTATTAGTCGATGCCTTTTGCACAGGCCTTCTCACGCTGATAACACTTGCCTCTTCAGGGTCAACAGGTCTTGGTTGTTTTTTCCCAACATAAATATAGCCTCTGTTTCCCCATTGAGTATTTTCTCTTCCTTCTGGCGCAGATGAAGGATTCCACCAGAAACCGTTTCTTTCCGCGTCATACACAGGCTGACTTTTCGCGCCTGATTTACCGTACCATGAAAATTCCTGTGGTAGTATTTTCTCAGGAGAAACCGATTCAGCCCTGATATTGCCTGCAAAAAATAATATCCCGATTAAACAAACCATTGCCAAAAACTCTGACCGCATTTTTATACCTGACTCCTTTCATTTTTTGTTTTTCAAAAAACCCCTTTGTTTCAATAATAAACTCATCAACCAGAACTGTCAAGATTTTTGCAGGTCCCTTATTTCAGCAAGAAGTATTTCTTCTTTTGAAGGCTGTGGCTGAGAAGCAGGCGCTTCTTCCTGTTTTTTCTTCAGGGAGTTTATGGTTTTAACAACAAAAAACAGAGCAATGACGATTATGAGAAAGTCCACGAGTGTCTGAATAAATCTTCCATAGCCTATAACCACAGCAGGAGAAGTATTTGTGGCATGTTTTATTGTGATGGCGAGATTTGAAAAATCCACCCCTCCAAGCAAAACCCCTACTGGTGGCATCAAAACATCTCCAACAAGAGATGACACTATCTTGCCAAACGCAGCGCCTATCACAATGCCTATAGCCATATCAACAACATTTCCCTTCATGGCAAATTCTCTGAATTCTTTCATCATTCCCATACTATCCTCCATAATAATAAACCTATTTTATAGGCGTGTTGAGTTTTGCCTCCTCAACCTTGTATCCAAAACTCTTGCCATCATAGGTAATGACAAATTTATATTGCGTGTCAGGCTGAATATCCTTTTTCATAGCCTCTTTGTATTCCCTGACCTTTTCCTTTTTTGTGAGCAACACATTTATCAGGCCTGTGGGTACTTTATAATGAGCTGCGACCAGTTGAATTTCATATAGTCCTTTTTCAATCTCAAATGAATCCTCGGGTTTTGTTCCTGATTGAAGGATATTTTCCTTCCATTCTGTTTCGCCTGATTTTTTGTATCTGAAAGTAATTTCAACTGAATCGCTTTCTCCGAGTAGTGGAGTTTCCTGTTTCTTTGAATCAGTACTCACAGAGGTATTGAGAGAAACAATCACCTTTGCCGGCAGCAGACTTCGCCTCACCTCAACAGGTGTCTCAACAGCCACTGTCTCTGCTGGTTTTTGAGATTCATATCTAATTTTATCTTCCTGAAAATTTTTCTTCAGCACACTTGTTTTCCCTGGCTGCACAAGAATGCGAAATGAATCAGCATAATCACCGCTGACAAGTATAACGCTTGCCAGACCAGCAGGAACATCTTTCAGAGTAACAGGTGGTGTTTCATTCACCCTGCGACCGTTTAAGTAAATGGTAACATCCTGCCAGTCAGTAAGAACTGTTAAATTCCCTTTACCCGCTACCCGTTTTGGCGAAACTGTTTTTGCGGGTAATTTTTGCACCTGCTTTACAAGATTCAGGTTCAATCTTGTCACCTCGTTTTCAATCAATTCCACTGTTCCTGAAACCGGCTCATATCCTGCCAAACTTACTGTGTAGGAGTATTTACCTGGTTTCAAAACATGCAACAAAGGTGTTTTCCCGATATTCTTTCCGGCAATTTCAACAGTGGCTGCTTCTGGATTACTTGTAATTCTCAAATAACTTTCCTGCGCAAACGCAACCACCACAGAAAACAGCAGCATAACGCAACCATACAAAACAATCCTTCCAATTCCTTTCATTGCAACCTCCTTTCCCCGAAATTTCATTAAGCTGAATTCTTTAAGCCTGTTTTCAATCTTTCGGGGTTGTTTTTCAAAACATCATCCCTTATACGCATTATAGAACAGTTTATAAACGATGTAAACCGAAATTTTTCAATCCCCTATTAAGCGGGTCTATCTTTCACACGATGAAAGAAAAGAGTAGTAAAGTAGTAGAGTTTGATAAAGAGTCGCAATCCCCTATTAAGCGGGTCTATCTTTCATATCTAACACAGAACCTGTTATCTGTCAATCCTTCTGCTATAAAAAAACCTTTCAGCTGCAGAGCGTTCTTTATTGCATATCCATGAAAATCATTGTTGAAATAGACAAAAATGTCCTTTGTTTTTGATAGTTTTTTGATTTTTTCTGCGAGTTTTTTTATATCCTGTTCAGAATATTCTGAAGCAAAAAGTTCTCTCGGTCCATGCATCCTGAAATAGGCAAAATCGGATGTTATCCTATAAATTTCAGGGTATCTTGATGAGTTTGCAATGACCCAGCCTGCTTTATGTTTTTTAAGGATGTTTGCTATTTCAGCATTGTCCCAGGATATGTGCCTGAATTCAAATGCAATGCGAGTGTCGCATTTTTCATATTCAGAAGCAAGAAATTTTTCAATTCCTTCCCTGTTTTCATCGCTGTACCTGAAGCTTGATGGAAACTGGAAAAGAATTACTCTGAGTTTTTCCCTGAGGGATTTTGCTCCTTCCAGAAACCTTTCCCACTGCTGTCCGACATCCTTCATCCTTTTAATATGTGTGATGCTTCTGTGAACCTTTACAGAAAATGAAAAGTTTTCAGGTACCTGATTGTACCAGTTCTGGTAACTTTTGCTTCCAAAAAGATAGTAAAAGGAAGCATTTATTTCCACTGTGTTGAAATGCTCTGAGTAGAATTGCAGGTACTTCTTTGAGGTAAGTTTTTCAGGATAGAATACACCGAGCCATGATGAGTAATTCCATCCACTTGTACCGATGTGAATTTTGCCTTCAGGCATAAAGTTGAGATACTGGAATCCTTCTGATTCTCAATGTATCAAGTGGAATTTTGCTTGTTATCCCTCCTGCGCAATAGGCAATTAAAACTGCATCTTCTGTAAAATGTATCGCAGGATAACAGAAGCCATGCCGGGGAGAATCCTCAAGCAGTTTATGGTTTTTCCAGGTTTTACCCTCATCATTGCTTATCGCACAGACCAGAGGAGTTCTTCCCCATGAAACAGGTTCTGGTTTTTCTGTTTTGAATGTGCCGCTGTGGTCATTCCATACTGCAAGAAGATCGCCTGTTTTCGGAATCCTTTTTACCTGCATGGGGCTGGAAGGTGATACAAACTGGCTCGGTTCAGGTTCAGACCATGTCTGACCTGAATCATTACTGAATGATTTCCACTGTCTGCCTTCTGTTGACGGTCTTGTCCATGACCATAGTCTTCCATCGCGAAGTTCAATCACTCCTGGCTCCTGCAGTCCATGACCTGAAGGAAAACACTTATAATAGTTTGTTAAAGATTCAAGCCATGTTTTACCGCCATCATCACTGAAGAAATAAAGGATAAGACCGCCCTTCGATAGGAAACTCTGCATTCTGGTTTCTGAAGTCAAATCTGATGGGCATCTATACCTGTGCAAAGCAGCAGGAACTATAATTCTTCCACTGCCTGTCTGGATTATCCTGTCATTATTTACAACATAATAGCCTGGTTCACAAACTATCTTAACAGGATCAGAAAGAGTTTCAAGCTCATCATCACTTGAGCAGAAATACGGTATACAATTTCTTCTACCATCCTTTCGCAGATAAACTATGGCAATTCTTCCATCTTTCAACCTTAAAAAAGATACGCTCATCACATTTGTTGTTCCTTCCTTTTCAATCAATGTTTTTTCCTCGTCCGACCAGGTTATTCCATCATCATCCGAATATCTTGATGATATAACAGCATCTCCAAAGTCAGAGTGAGAAGATAGAAATTTTGACCATGCAAAGACTATTCTACCTGATTTAAGCGTGATGAAAGAGCCCTCGCTGTTTCTGGGATTTCCTTCTTTTGGGTCAAGTTGAAGAACAATTTCTCCCGGTTTCATTGTTTTTTCCATAGAAGTTATTCTACCATAATTCCCTGTCAAAGCTTCTGTATTGAAGTGCTTCTGAAATATGGGAAAGACTGATTCTTTCTGATTCTTCAAGATCTGCTATCGTGCGGGCTACCTTAATGACTCTGTCATACCCCCTTGCTG
>CAZHJN010000031.1:0-24520 GCA_964532995.1 uncultured bacterium | reverse complement strand
GATTTTGAATCTAAGGCCTGGAAGGATTTTGAAATTGTTAAAGAAGGCACTTACAGAATCTGGGTTCGTTATCTTCAATCCTATTATCACAGGGGTCCATTCAATATAAGTATTTTTTCCGGAGAAAAAAAGCTCGCCAGCAGGGATTTTGATAAGGAAAGAAAAAGTGAATATGTCGACCTAGACTACATCTGGGATGGTTTTGAAACACCGCTGAATCCAGGAAGATACAGAATAACCATCAGCAAGATTGATAAGAGTGTTCCCTATTATTTTTATACAAGGGCCATTGATTGCATTCTCATAACAGACAGGACCGACCAGCAACCTGACCACACACCATATGGACCGCAGTTATACTTAAGAATAACCTTTGGCGAAGGACACGAGAAACCTTTCTATGTGCATATCTTTGGCAACTACTATCGCGCTCCATGGTACTGTCACTACGCTCTATCTACAGCAGGCCTGGAACAGAATGTCCAGCCTTCTCAGGGACAGAAAAGTTTCTTCACCAATGGCCAGAAAACTGCTTGGTTGAACATAACAAGGCTGATGTACTTCGATTCAGGCGTAAACCTGACCCTTTCAGCAAGATATGCATATGCGGATATCGCTCCCAGGCTTAATGCAAAATTTGAGTTTGCCTATGAACCACAGGAAAAAGCCATAGTAAAAACCATCCAGAGAGATGTTTACGGATCAATGAGAATTATCATCCCTCCTGACTTCAGACAGCATCCTGAAAAATTTGTAACAGACCTTGAACTGGCAGAAAAATACGGCAGTATTGCCGATAACATGAAATGGCCGGAGAAAGGAAAAAATCCTGTAAATTTTCCATTCTTTGTCTCAGCCAATCTTCCAACTGTAGCCCGGCAGATCAGTCCTGTCGTTGCGCCGGTGGACAGGAAAACTTTTGACAGAGAATGGAAAACTCTTGATTATTTCAGTTTTTCCAACAGAAAAAAAATAATCCTGTCTTCAAATGTCTGGAACACCGGTTTAAGAAAGGACTACTCCTGCTACTGTGGAATAGATGTGTCAGCTGTTGAGAATTGCGCAAAAGCGGAAGCAGAACAGTTCAAAAAAGAGGGTAGAAATGCTGGAGATATTGCTTACTGTATGCTCATGGACGAACCCGGTGGTCTTTCCGCAGAACATATGCTGAAATGCCAGATCTGTACTGAAAAATTCAGAGAGTATCTTGGTAACCTGAAACTTACTCCACAGAATTTTGGTGTCAGTGACTGGCTTTCTGTCCGACCGGTTGATGCAAAAGAAAAAGAAATCCAACCGGAATTATACTACTATACCCAGAAATTCCGCACCTACAGTCTGAGCAGGATTCTGCGCCTGCAGAGAGAGGCACTGGAGAAAGCTTATGGCGCAAAGTTCCCTGTGAATGTTAATTTTTCTGATGGCGCTGTTTATGTCGCGAACTTCGGCTGCATTGGAGTTGACTATTTTGACCTTCTTGATTCAGATGACAACAACTCCCTGTGGAGCGAGGACTGGGCAAATGGTTCTTCAACAAGGCAATGCACCGGCTATAACTCAGAGTTGATGAGGTCTGCCGCAATGAAAAACAATCAGGTTCTCGGTCATTACCTCATTGGATATGCTGGCAGGTCTTCCTGGACATTTAAGACATACACCGCCAGCCATGTGGCAAGGGACCATAAGATACTGAATGCCTACTGGTATGGACCTGTCTGGTCAGCACACGAGGCAGGACCTCCCTGGAACAATCATTCCATCCAGGCCCGTACCGACATGTGGTATGCGGTCGCAGAGATTGTAAAAGAAATCGGTGCAGCAGAGGACCTTCTTTATCCGGCAAAAAAGAGGAAAAGCCAGGTTGCAATCATCTATTCTTCTTCTGCGGATATCTGGGAACTTGGAGAAAACTATGCCTATGGTTTTGAAAGGATGCATACATGGCTTGCACTTGCACATAAACAGATACCGGTTGACTTTCTTTCAGAGAAAATGATAGAACAGGGCTGGTTAAAGGACTACAGGGTCGCATATCTTTCCGGAACATGCATTTCTGAAAAGGCTGCTGAACAGCTAAAAAAATGGGTTTCTGGTGGCGGTTATCTTGTATTAACAGCCGGTGCGGGTATGAAGAACCAGTTCAATAAAAGCTGTTCGATCATAGAAAACATTTTACCGGCTGTCCGTTCCAAACCAGAGGAAAAGGAAAGATTTCTCAACAGCGGCAGGTATCTTGACTATCTGACAGTGGCAGATACTGTTTGTGTCAGAAAGGACAGTTCCAGAATTGATGTTGTTTCAGTTAAACAGGTCCTGCAGGCAAAACCAGGCTCTGTTGTTGTTGCAACCTTTTCTGATTCGACGCCGGCTGTGATTAAGGGCAAATATGGCAGGGGAACCGTTTATTGTCTCGGTTTTCTTCCCGCCACCGCATATATGAGGAAAGCCCTCATACACAGAAATACTCTGATGAAAAGCATACCTGATCTGGCGGCCCTTGAAGAACCGGATCCGTCTTCTGTTGTTTCAGAAAAGCTTTTGATCAAAAGAGCTTTTGAGCCCTGGGGGTATCCAGAAGAATACAGAGATCTTATCTGCCAGCCTGTTTTTGAGGCAAAAGTAAATCTGCCTCTATACTGCTCGCATGCGCTGGTGGATGCAGTGGTTATGGATGGTGAAAAAGGAAGCGTCGTGGTTCTTTCAAACTATTCATTTCAGCCACTTGAAAATGTGGAGATTGAGGTTGTTGCTCTGAAAAATATCAAAAAGGTTGAGAGCGTCAACAGAGGGCAGCTGAGGTTTTCTCACAGAGATCGTAAAATCAGGTTCTCTCTTCCTTTAAGGGAGACAGACTTTATAAAAATCTATTACTGAGACCAGGTTTATCGGATAAATTTCAGTTTCCGTATCTTTCTGCCGGTTCTTTCCTGCAGCATCTGCAGAAAAACCTGTTCCCTTTTTTTTAATTCCATAACCCATGCAGAATTTTTTACAGCTATAACCAGAATATCGTTTGATTGACTGACAACATAACTATGAGCCCTTGCATCGCCGGCTATTTCAGCCCATATCTTATCCCAGTCAATTATGCCATCAGTTCTTTCATAGCCTTTTTTACGCCCGATGTTCTTAAGTACCCCGGGCAGAACATCTGATATCTTTTTTTCTGTCATGGCTTCATCGGCATTGCGACATACAGATATTCCTGGTCTCCCTTTCCGGAAAGCCTGGCAGGTTTTACCGGGTCCTGAAAGAAAAATTCCACTGTATCCTGGTTAACCGTTTTAAGAAATTGAATCAGATACTCGGGATTGAATACCAGCATGTTTTCAGGACCCGTATATTCTATGTTGATTTTTTCCTCACCTGAACCGCTTTCAGGGCTTTCAATGTTTAAAACAACGAGATTCTTTCTGAAGTTCATCTTCACTGGTCCGAAGCTCTGGGAAGACATAAGTGACAGCCGCTCGAGACTGTCCAGAAGTTCCTGAGTTTTGATCAGGGCTGTGCCCTGTTTGTTCGGGGTTGGTATTACCTTTTCATAGTCAGGAAAATCTCCTTCAAGAAGCTGAGATATCAGGGTGGTCCTATCGGATTTGATGGTTATCTGATTTTTTGAAAATGCCATTGAAACATCTGTATCTTTGAAAATGAGCGGGAAAACCTCTATAAGGCGCAACGGAAGTATTATTTTAATCTTGCTTTCACCCTGAACTTCCTTTTTAACAAGAGAAAGCCTCCTTGTATCAGTGGCAACCATGTTAAGCACATTGTTTTTCTTCTCTATCAGGACTCCTCTGAAATACATCCTCGGTTCTTCCGGGTTTATACAATAGCCTGTTTTTTTTATCATATCAAGCAGGAGAGAAGAAGAAATAACAAAATCTCCTGTGTCAGAACCTTCCTTTTCTGAGGGTATTTTTGGATAATCTTCTGGATTCATGAGCAAAAACTTATACTGAAATGACTTATTATCAATAATAATACTGCTGTTTCTGGTTATAATCCTGATCTTTTCTTCAGGGATTTTCTTAATGAGGGCTATAAAATTTTTCCCGGGTATCAGTATAATGCTTTTATCCTTTATTTCACACTCAATAAAAGCTTTCAGCGTTAACTGAAGATCTGTTGCAATCAGGGTTATTCCATCTTTTCTTCCATCTATCAGAATTCCGCCTGTTGTGGTTATTACAGGTTTCGCAGGAAGAATTCTGGCTATTTTATCAAGAGCATCAAGCAGTTTTGTTTTTTCTACTATTATTTCCATTTTAATCTCCTTTTAGTAATAAAAACCAACAATCAGTGTTAATTATACTTAAGAATCTGTAAAACTACAACATAAGATGTTAATATCATGTTAATAATTATGAGTTCAAATTGTTAATGAGTTTTGTGATAATTGATTTTATATTTTCGTCCTGTTCAAGGTACATTTTAACCTTTTTACATGCGTGTATCACGGTCGTATGATCTTTCCCTCCAAACTCTTCAGCAATTGATGTGAGTGATCCGGCTGTCATTTCTCTCGCAAGATACATTGCAATTTGCCTCGGTATAACAAGATTCTTAACCCTTCTCTGGCTTTTTAGATCATGGATGCTTATCCTGAAGTATTCTGCAACAACCTCCTGTATTCTCTGTATTGTAACCAGTTTCTTTTGAGAATTCCACAGTTCTTTAAGATATTCCTTTGCAACCACCACATTGAGTTCTTTTTCAAACAGGTAAGATATCGCAACGAGACGATTGAGAGCGCCTTCCAGCAGCCTGATATTGTCGCTGATGTTTTCAGCTATATAAAAGACAACATCATCACTCAAATTGAGCTGCTTTGTTTCACATTTTTTCTTCAAAATTGCAACCCTTGTTTCAAAATCCGGGGGTTGAAGATCCACGACCAACCCCCACTCAAAACGGGACACCAGCCTTCTTTCCAGAGCAGCAATTTCCTGAGGTGGCCTGTCGCTTGAAAGTACAATCTGCTTCCTCTGGTCATACAGGGCATTAAAGGTATGGAAGAACTCTTCCTGAGTACCTTCTTTACCCGCGAGAAAATGAATGTCGTCTATAAGGAGCACATCCACATTTCTGAACCTGTTTCTGAAAATATGTGTGGTTTTTGTCTGAATGCTATGGATAAATTGATTGACAAAAATTTCGCAGGGAAGATACGCAACATTTGACCTTGAAACATCTTTTGTCAGGTGCCCTATGGCCTGCATAAGATGGGTTTTCCCCAGACCCACATCACCGTATATGAACAGAGGATTATAAGCAGCGCCTGGTGACTGAGCAACAGCAAGGCTCGCCGCATGAGCAAGCCTGTTGCACGGTCCAACAACAAAACTTTCAAATACATAGTCAGGGTTAAGGGGTTCTCCCAGTATATTGTTTCTTTCCAGACGTGTTGAAGATATCTGTTTAGTATCACCGGTTTCCGGCAAAACCCAGTGTAATTCAGGCGTAAACTCAAATACTTCTGACAGGATTTCCCTGAATGTATCAAGAAAGGGAGAGAGCCCTTTATAGAAAAGCCCATTTGGAATCTCCAGATAAACACAATTTCCTTCTATCTTATTGATTTTCAAGGGTTTAAACCACAACTCAACTATCCTGTCATTGTTTAGTCTCTCCCTTAACTTCATTAACACACTTTCCCATGTTTTCCACAGGTTATCCACACTATTTCCCTTCATTTGCCGGCTCCACAGCATTTCTTGTATTTTTTTCCGCTTCCACAGGGGCACGGGTCATTCCTGCCCACCTTTTTGCCGACGCGTATAGGCTGTTGTTTTGCCTCTGGTGGACCAGATAATTCAGTAGGACCTGCAATTTGTTGCTGGGATACCTGAACCGGCTCTGCCTGTCGTAAAGCATCAAACTGGTTCAGTTCTCTGTGAGAATAACTTGCTGGTACAAAAACTCTCGCAGGTGCATGGGCGACAGCTTTTTCTGTCAATTTTATCCTGGAGACATGGGTTAAAACCTCCTGCCTGATGGAGTCAAGCATCTGTTCAAAAAGGATGAATGCCTCCTGTTTGTAAGCGACAACAATATCTCTCTGTCCATATGCCCTCAAACCTATACCTTCCCTCAGTTCGTCTATTGAGCGCAGATGCGCTTTCCATCTGTGGTCTATTGCCTGAAGGAATACAAACTTCAGTATTTCGCTGAAGAACTCACCAAGGTTTTCCTTCTGTTTCTGGAGAGCCTCCAGGATAGTATCTTTTATCTTCTGTGATATGTCATCCCTCCATATCTGAATTTCTCTCAGAGAATCTGGCAAACTGAGGTCAGCAGTGATATTGAATATATTTTTGATATGGGTCGCAAGGGCTGGAACATTCCAGTTCTCCGGTTTATCCTGTGGATTCAGATGTTCTTCAACGGCAGCGGTTACAGTGTCATTTATGAAATCTTCAAGGTAATTGTCGAGATTCCTGCCCAGCAGAACATCCTGTCTGATGCCATAGATGACCTTTCTCTGTTCATTCATGACATCATCAAATTCAAGGAGCTGTTTCCTTATTTCGAAGTTTCTTGCCTCAACCTTTCGCTGGGCGTTATTTATCATCCTGGTGATTAAAGGATGTTTTATTTTCTCTCCCTCAGGAAGCTGGGACATCATTCCCTTAAGCCTATCAGAACCGAATATCCTTAAAAGGTCGTCCTCCAGGGACAGATAGAACCTTGCAGAACCAGGGTCTCCCTGTCTTCCTGCTCTTCCTTTCAGCTGATTATCAATTCGTCTTGCCTCATGTCTTTCTGTGCCTATCACATGTAAACCGCATTCAAGCGTGGCGCTTGTCCTGCATCCTGAGAATTTCCTGTTTTTGAAACATTTTGTGCAGTCATCTTCGCAGGCAATACAACATTTGGCAGCACCTGTTTCAGGAGAGATGCATTCCTTGTTAACAACGCCTTCACCAAGGACAATATCTGTTCCACGTCCAGCCATATTTGTCGCTATTGTGACCGCATATTTCTGACCTGCTCTGGAGATAATCTCAGCTTCTTTCTCATGGTACTTTGCGTTCAGCACCTGGTGCGGAATGTTTTTTCTTAACAGGATTCTGCTCAGTCTTTCTGATTTTTCAATGGAGGTGGTGCCAACAAGAACAGGCCTTCCCTTTTTGTACAACTGCTCAATTTCCTGAGCAACGGCTTCAAACTTGTCCTTTTCTGCCTTGTATATTTCGTCATCAAACTCTCTTCTGTTTAGAGGTTTATTGGTTGGTATAACAAGAACATCCATTTTATAGATGGTCTTCAGTTCCACAGCCTCTGTCAGGGCAGTACCGGTCATACCGGCAAGTTTCTCATAAAGACGGAAGTAGTTCTGGAAAGAAATTGTTGCAAGGGTCTGGTTTTCACTTTCTATCCTGACGCCTTCTTTTGCTTCCACCGCCTGATGCAACCCATCTGACCATCTTCTTCCAGGCATCAATCTGCCTGTGAATTCATCAACTATTACAACAGCTCCATCCTTGACAATATAATGATCATCTCTCTTATAGAAGTTGTGTGCGCGAAGAGACTGTATGATATGATGGACTATTTCTGTATTTGCAATGTCATAAAGATTTGTAACATTAAGCATCTTTTCGCATTTGGCAACACCTTCTTCTGTTAGACTTGCTGTCTGGCTTTCTTCGTCCACAGTATAATCAACCCCCTTGCTCAATCTGCGGACAACCCTGTCAATATCGTAGTAGAGAGACACAGACTCTTCTGATGGACCGGAGATAATCAAGGGTGTTCTTGCTTCATCAATCAGGATGCTGTCCACCTCATCAACTATTGCAAAATAAAGTGCTCTCTGAACCTGATCCTCTGGTCTCCATGCCATGTTGTCTCTAAGGTAATCAAAACCGAACTCATTATTTGTGCCATAGGTAATGTCAGCGTGGTAAGCTTTTCTTCTTTCAGGGGGTTGCATATCATGCTGTATCAGCCCAACAGAAAGGCCAAGTGCTTCAAAAACAGGACCCATCCAGAACCTATCCCTTTTTGCAAGATAATCATTGACTGTTACCAGATGACAGCCCTTTCCTGTAAGTGCGTTCAGATACAAAGCCAGTGTTGCAACAAGTGTTTTTCCTTCACCTGTTGCCATCTCTGCCACATGACCCCTGTGAAGCACAACACCACCAACTATCTGACAGTCGAAATGACGCATATTTATTACGCGTCTGGCAGTCTCTCTCACAACAGCGAATGCTTCGGGCAAGATATCATCAAGAGATGCGCCTGCCGATAACTTTTCCTTAAAATAACCTGTTTTTGATCTCAGCTGTTCCAGGGACAATTTTTGAATTTCAGGCTCAAGTCCATTGACCTTTTTAAGGATTTCAACAAGCTCGTTCATAAACAGAACTTTTTTTCTGTTGAGAATCCTGTTTACAAGGAGCCTTGTCCCCGGATTAAGAATAGTCAATCTTTTAAGGAAGTTCTGATAATATTCCATAGGAAACCATTTCGTGTGCCGGGGGGCAGAATCGAACTGCCCACGCCAGCCTTTTCAGGGCTGCGCTCTACCACTGAGCTACCCCGGCAACCTTTTTATGATATAGAAAGTGGTAATATAAAACCAATTCAGTTTCTCATGATTCAGAAAAAATGTCAAGTGTTTTTTCTGGCAAAATCCTTGCAGATATATTATAATATTTATGTACCTGGATCCTATCAAAATAAGGCGTAAAAATGATCATCACTCAGGTGAAAACAGTTCTTCTGACAGGTCCATGCACAAACGATCCATTTCTTTCAGAAGCAAGGAAAAGAAGAAGCGCATCATTTATTGAAATACATACGGACACAGACATCACAGGAATCGGCGAGACTTATGCGGGCTATTTTTTCCCTGAAATCGTTCCTGAAATCGTCGACTTTTTTGCGCCCATTCTTATAGGACAGAATCCAGAAGACATAGAAGTGCTGTGGAAAAGGATGTACCATTGCGGTAACTTCTGGTGCAGAACAGGCCTTGGTTGTGCTGTATTATCAGGTATAGAAGCGGCCCTATGGGACATAAAAGGTAAAAAGGAAAAGGTTTCTGTTTACCGGCTTCTCGGCGGAAAGAAACATGACAGACTTTTGTGTTATGCAACAGGAGGACCCAGCAATTATCCGTTAGAGAAACTGATGGAAAAGATAGAGTTCTATCTTTCTTTGGGTTTCAGGGCTGTGAAAATATCAGCGGGTTGTTTCACAAAAGAACAGGGTTTCTATGTTCCTTCAGATCCCGGAGATGCTGCGGATTTTGAAGCGCAAAAGATGGAAAGCTTGAGAAGAAGATTCGGAAAAGATCTTATCATAATGCTTGATGGACATATGGGGAACAATGATTCATGTGTATGGGAACTACCGGTTGCCGCAGCCGTTATGAAAGCGGTACAACCTTATGATGTTTTCTTTTTTGAGGAACCATTACACTATAACGACATCATGGGATATGCAGAACTTTGCAGACTTTCTGAGGTTCCCATAGCAGGCGGAGAATGTCTCACTTCTCAAAGCGAATGGAAAACCTTTATTGAACAGAACTGCTTTGATATTGGACAGCCTGATGCATCATTTGTTGGGGGCCTGATGGAGTTTATGGCGGTATCTTCAATGCTGCTTTCCAGCGGCAAAAAGCTGGCAACCCATTCCTGGGGTTCCGGTGGTTCATTTATGCAAAACATTCATTGCGGATTTGCTTCAGAGAATACTACAATTCTTGAGATTGCGCCTGCGTTTGGACCATTGCATAGCAATATTATAGATGATGACTTTTATATGAAAGACGGATATGTGTATCCACCGGAAAAGCCCGGGTTGGGTATAAGACTGACAGAAGAAACAAAAAACAGGTTTCCTTTTGTACCTGGTAGCGGTGAATTTAATAGCGTTCCCGGAAAGATTCTGCGAGAATGAAATGATCAGAATATTTATTGATATGCCTGTGGAAAAAGCGTTTGTTGAAAAATTATGTAAGATACCCGATATTAGCCTGGATATAGTTGAAAACTATGAAGAAAAACAAAAGACATATCCAGTCAACAGGATAAAGGATGTAGACATCCTTTTCTGCACCCTGGTTCCCGAGAATTTCTCTGATATGAAAAAACTCAGGTTAATCCAGATATCCTCTTCAGGATATTCCCAGCTTTTCGGTCTCGGGCTTGTTGAGAAAGGTATCCGTGCTTGCAATGCACGAGGGGTTTTTGACATACCCATAGCTGAGTGGAATATCTGTATGATGGTGAACCTGGCGAGAAACCTCAGATCGATGATAAGAAATCAGGAAAACGGCATCTGGGAAAGAAACAGCCAATATCAGAATGAGATCCGCGGAAAAATAGTGGGTCTGTGGGGTTATGGAGGCATTGCCAGAGAAACAGCAAGGATTGCTTCAATTATGGGTATGAAAATATACGCGCTTACCACTGATGGGAAAATTAAACCAAGACATAACATATATTGTGTGCCGGGAACCGGTGATCCAGAAGGAAAATATCCTGAAAGAGTTTTTTCTCTCATGCAGCAGGATGAATTTCTTTCAGATATAGAATTCTTAATTCTTTGCATGCCGCTTACAAAGAACACAGAAGGTATCATCGGTGAACGCCAGCTGAGGACTTTGCCCCTGGGAACTTTTCTGCTAAATCCCGCAAGGGGTCCTCTGGTTGTTGAACAGGCGCTTATCAGAGTTCTTCAGGATGGACACCTTGGTGGTGTAGCGCTTGATGCCCATTATTATTATCCCATGCCACCGGACCATCCTCTCTGGAAATTTCCCAATGTCATTATGACACCCCACATCTCGGGAAGTACCCTTTCTCCGCATTTCCTTGAAAGGGTCTGGAATATCTTTTATGAGAATGTCCTTCGATACATTGAGAAAAAACCTTTATTGAACGAGTTAACACCATTTCAGCTGAATGGACAATAGGATAAAAGGAGGCATTATGAATATTCTGGGAATAATTGGAAGCAGAAACCCCTCAGGAAAAACCGGTTCGTGTGTCGACTGTTTTCTTGACACAGTCAGAAGCAAAGCACATGATGTGGGGAAAATTTTTCTTACAGAAAAGAAGATTGAAAAATGCAAACAGTGCGATATCAATGGTTGGGGAAAATGCAGAACAGACGGGTTTTGCGTGATAAATGATGATTTCTCTGAAATTGTTGAGTATATCAGAAAATCTGATGGCATAGTATTTGCGACTCCTGTTTATTTCAGCGATCTGAGCGAATCAATGAAGACCTTTCTTGACAGACTTCGAAGGATAAGCAGGAATGAAAAAGGCAGACAGGGTATAACAGAAAAACCTGTTATAGGTATCTGTGTTGCAGGCGGGGGAGGCGGTGGTTCTGTTATGTGCAGTTTTTTTCTTGAAAGGACACTTTTGACATGTGGATTTGTGGTTGTAGATATGATACCGGTCAGAAGGCAGAATCTATCGCTGAAACAGGAGATTCTCAGAATAACAGGAAACTGGTTTGTGCAGCATATTTCAGGCGGAGCTTATAAACAGTGAAATTGCTTGATATCAAAAACAGAACAGAAAGATTTATCAGGCAGGTTTGTGGACGGGATGTCTGGAACTGGAGGCAGGTGAGAGTTGAAACACTGGCGATCGGAAAAGAAAAATATGTAATCTGTCCTAACCTGCTATCTTCTCGCAGTATTGTTTATTCAGCAGGAATAGGAGACGATGTCAGTTTTGAGATGGATGTCATAAAACATTTTGGAGCCAGCGTGTTTTGCTTTGAACCTTCACCTGAAAGCATATTATGGATTGAAAAATACAATTTACCGGTTGAGTTAAAGCTTTTCCCTTTTGGCGTATCAGACCATGACGGAGAAATTCTTCTGTACAGGTCTGATAGCATAGAGGACGATACATGGTCTATCTGCAGGAAAAAACATTCCCTTGAACCCTTTGAAGCGACTGTTATGAGGATTTCCAGCATCATGAAGGACCTGGGACATGCACGCATTGACCTTCTTAAAATGAACATAGAAGGATCAGAATATGCTGTCATTCAGGACCTTATTGATTCTGAAATAAAACCCGATCAGATCATTATAGAGTTTCATCATAAATTCCCGCAGATAGGTGTGTCCCGTACGAGACAATCTCTCTATTTACTAAGGAAGGCCGGGTACAGAATAGTTTACATTGACGCAAAGGGTCATGTTTACAGTTTTATCAACAGAGAAAAGGTCTTTGCAGGCACGGTGGGCACTGTCTCTGTGTTTTCTAAAATTTGACACAGCAGGGCTGTTTTTTTATACTGAATGGAGGTTATTTTATATGGCAAAGAAGAATAGTCGTCTGTCATTCTGGAAAATTCTGATACTGATTATGGGTACAGGAGCAATTGTTTATGCTATGCAGCTGTATTTTGTACAGAGAAGCAAGCTGGTGAAATACCAGCAGGAAATAGAGCAATTGAAAAAGGAAAATGCCATGCTTGAAAGGACCCTGAAGCAGGCAGACACTCCATTTATGACTGAAAAGATTGCAAGAGAGCAGCTCGGAATGATGAAAAAGGGAGAATACAGGATCCAGATCAAAGAGGAAAAACATGTTTCAGATTAAGTTTGTAAGAGAAAACCAAAAACTGCTTGAAAAGGCAGCCAGAAGCAAAAATATAAATGTTGACTGGGATTATTTCAATCAAACGGAAACAAAAAGAAGAGAGCTGATACAGGAGCTGGAAAAAGAAAAAAAGCAGCATAAAGAGCTGAGTTTGAAACTGGCGGCTCTTAAACAGGAAGGAAAAACAGATAATCAGCTTCTTATGCAGGCAAAGAATCTTTCTGAAAAAATAGGGCAGCAGGAGGATCTTCTCAGTGAAATAGAAGAGGAAATAGACAGATTTATCGCCAGTATACCCAATATACCTCATCCCGATGTTCCGGTTGGAGCAAATTCCGGCGAAAATGTTATTGTCAGATCATATGGAGAAATAAAAGAAGCTTCTTTTGAGATAATGCCGCATTATGAAATCGGAGTCAGGACAGGAATCCTCCAGCTTGAGCGGGGAGCAAAAATGACCGGCAGTTTCTTTCCTGTTTTTTCGGGCAAAGGAGCAAGGCTTGTCAGGGCACTTATCAACTTCATGCTGGACATGCACATACAAAATGGGTTTTTCGAAATATGGCCTCCTTCGCTTGTTAACAGAAAAAGCATGTTTGGAACCGGACAGCTTCCAAGACTTGAGCAGGATATGTACAGGCTTAAAGACGAAGACCTTTTTCTTATTCCAACAGCAGAGGTTCCTGTAACAAACTATCACAGGGAAGAAATTATTCCTGAGGATCTTTTGCCCCTGAGGTATTGTGCTTATACGCCATGTTTCAGAAGAGAGGCAGGTGCATACGGGAAAGACACAAGGGGGCTGATAAGGCTTCATCAGTTTGACAAGGTTGAGCTTGTGATATTTTCAAAGCCCGAGACATCTTATGATGAACATGAATTTCTTGTGAGGGAAGCAGAAAAGGTTCTGCAATTACTGGGACTTCCGTACAGGGTTGTACTGTTATGTACTGGCGATATGAGTTTTGCAGCCAGCAAATGCTATGACCTTGAAGTATGGTCGCCCGGTGTTAAAAAGTGGCTTGAGGTTTCCTCCTGCTCCAACTTTGAGGCGTTCCAGGCAAGAAGGGCGCAGATCAGATATAGAACAAAATCCGGAAAGACAGAATTTGTTCACACACTTAATGGTTCGGGGATAGCACTGCCGAGAACAATTATTGCGATACTTGAGAACTTTCAGACGGAAAAAGGTTCTATTATTATTCCGGAAGTCCTCAGACCATATATGGGCGGTATGAGCGAAATTTCTTAAAAAATCGCGGGAAATGAACATGTCAGAATATAATCTGAAAAAACTTGTGATGGATGTGGAAAAGGATGTTATTGCCTGGAGGAGGTATTTTCATAAATTCCCTGAACTTTCTAACAGGGAATATGAAACATCAAAGAAGATTCAGGAGATTCTGAAACAGTTCCATATCAAAAGCAGGAAAGCAGCCGGTACCGGAGTAATAGCAGAGATAAAGGGAAAAGGAAGCAAACTGATAGGACTGCGCGCGGATATTGATGCTCTGCCTGTAAAAGAAGAAACAGGACTTGATTTTGCTTCTGTGAAAGATGGAATTATGCACGCCTGCGGACATGATGCCCATATGGCGATTGCTTTAGGAATTGCAGGAATTTTTTCAAAAATCAAAGAATTGCCTTTTTCCATCAGATTCATATTCCAGCCAGCAGAAGAAGCAAGTCCTTCCGGTGCACCGAGGATGATAAAAGAAAAAGCCCTTGAAGGAATGAAATACCTTTTTGGATTTCATGTATGGGCAGGGCTTGATACCGGCACTTTTTCTGTCATCAGCGGACCTGTGATGGCTTCAGCAGACAGGTTTAAGATTCTGATAACTGGTAAAGGTGGACATGGTAGCAGTCCTCATACGACATCTGATGTTATTGTTGCTTCAGGTTATCTTGTTACCCAGATACAAACAATTGTGAGCCGAAGGAGTGATCCGAGAAACCCTCTTGTTGTTTCAATCGGCAGGATTTCAGGAGGAGATGCTTTTAATGTAATTCCTGACCGGGTAGAATTGCTTGGAACTGTAAGAACTTTTGATAAAAAACAGAATGACCTTGCTCAGAAATGGTTGAAAAAGTTGCTCAAAGGCCTTGAAAAAGGTTTCGGGGTGAAAACCCATCTTGAATATGAAGATTTTGTGCCTGTCACATTTAATAATCCAGAACTATCTGAAGAAGTGAGGTATATTCTTTCAGGGGTTTTCGGAGCAACATCTATCATAAAGAATGAAAAACCGTCCATGGGAAGTGAGGACTTTTCATTTTACAGCAGGATCATACCCTGCTGCTATATTAATATTGGTTGCAGAAATTCTGAGTTTTTCCATCACAGCAGCCGTTTTACCATAGACGAGGGTTGTTTGAAATACGGAGTGGAAGCCCTTTCAAATATCATCTGGGAAATCGGTTCTCAATAATAGGAGGTGCTATGGCAAATATAAAATTTTCCCTTGCGGTTGTCAAGGGAAGGGATGGTGTTAATCATGCAGGGCTCTGTATGATTGTGGATTCCGAGAAGTGGTTTGCCTTTAATGATATGCTTGGATTGTGTTTCAGAAAAACCACAGAAGCGGGTTCTGAGGATATACCTGTTGACGAGATGAAAAGAAAATATGCTGGCATATACAGGATGATAGCATCAAAATGGGCGCAGATTACAGCCCTGCTGAAAGGTGAGGATTTAAAATCCAGCAGTACATTTTAATTATTGCCATACAAAATTATAAAAACAGGAGAATAAATGCCACAGAGGAAAGACATCAAGAAAGTTCTGATTATAGGTTCAGGTCCAATTGTTATCGGACAGGCCTGTGAATTTGATTATTCTGGAACTCAGGCGTGCAAGGCATTGAGACAGCTTGGTTATGAGATAGTCCTTGTGAATTCAAACCCGGCCACGATTATGACTGATCCTGAAATGGCAGGTGTCACATATATTGAACCTCTGACCCCGGCCACGATTGCAAAAATCATAGAAAAAGAAAAACCTGATGCACTTCTGCCAAACCTGGGCGGTCAGACAGGTCTTAATCTGAGCAGCGTTCTTTATAAAACAGGGGTTCTTGAAAAATATGGAGTGAAAATTATCGGGGTTGAAGCGGACGCCATTGAAAGAGGTGAGGACCGCATAGCCTTCAAAGATACGATGAACAGGCTTGGCATACCAATGCCGGAAAGTGACCCTGCTTTCTCTGTGGACGAGGCGGAAAAGATTGCTGATAGACTTGGTTATCCTGTTGTTATAAGACCTGCGTACACCCTTGGCGGCACAGGTGGAGGATTGGTTTATAACAGGGATGAACTCAGAATAGTTGCGGCAAGGGGACTGGCTGCGAGCCTTGTCGGACAGATTCTTGTTGAAGAAAGTGTTCTTGGGTGGGAAGAACTGGAACTTGAAGTTGTAAGGGATTCAAAGAACCAGATGATTACGGTCTGCTTTATTGAGAATGTTGATGCGATGGGTGTTCACACCGGTGATTCATTCTGCGTTGCACCAATGCTGACAATTGATAAAGATCTGCAGGAAAAACTGCAGGATTATTCTTTCAAAATTGTTGAAGCGATAAGGGTTATCGGCGGAACAAATATTCAATTTGCTCATAATCCCGAAACAGGCAGGGTGGTGGTAATTGAGATAAACCCAAGAACATCCCGTTCCTCTGCGCTTGCTTCAAAGGCAACAGGTTTTCCAATAGCCCTGATATCAGCAAAACTGGCTGCCGGACTAACCCTTGATGAGATTCCTTACTGGAAGGAAGGAACCCTTGAGAAATACAAACCATCAGGAGATTATGTTGTTGTGAAATTTGCAAGATGGGCTTTTGAGAAATTTAAGGGCATCAGGGATGAACTTGGTACCCAGATGAGGGCGGTCGGTGAGGTTATGAGTATAGGAAAAACTTATAAAGAAGCCCTTCAAAAATCAATAAGATCTCTGGAAACAGGCAGATATGGTCTTGGTTTCGTGAAAGATTTTAACAAAAAGACTCTTGAAGAACTGATGGAAAAACTTTCTTATCCAACAAGCGAGAGACAGTTTGTCATGTATGAGGCTTTGAGAAAAGGTGCGACGGTGGAAGATCTTTACAGAAAGACACACATCAAACCGTACTTTTTACAGCAGATGAAAGAACTTGTGGAACTTGAGGAGGAAATACTGAAATATAAGGGAAAAACACTGCCTGATATTTTGCTGGAAAAAGCAAAGAAGGATGGATTTTCAGACAGGTATCTTTCAATGCTTCTGGGAATTCCAGAACAGGACATCAGAAGCAGAAGAACCTCTTTAAAAATCTTTCAGTCATGGGACGCATTGCCTGTGTGCGGGGTGAATAATGCAGCATACTTTTATTCCACATACAATGGTCCGGACAGGGTAAAAACATCAGACAGAAAGAAGATTATGATTCTCGGCGGAGGACCCAACAGGATAGGGCAGGGAATAGAATTTGATTATTGCTGTGTTCATGCGGCTTTTGCTCTGAAAGAAGAAGGATACGAGACAATTATGATTAACTGCAACCCTGAAACAGTCTCCACAGATTACGACACATCTGACAGACTGTATTTTGAACCCCTCACCGTTGAAGACGTCGTCAGTATTTATGAAAAAGAAAAGCCAGAAGGAGTTATAGTCCAGTTTGGCGGGCAGACTCCTTTGAACATAGCCAGACAGCTTGAGGTAGCAGGTATAAGGATACTTGGTACAAGCGTTGATACCATTGATCTTGCCGAAGACAGAGACAGGTTCAGAAAAATGATGGAAAAGCTCAATATACCGATGCCACTATCAGGCATGGCATCCAGCGAGGAAGAGGCACTGGAAATTGCAGACAGGATTGGATATCCATTGATGGTCAGGCCTTCATATGTTCTTGGAGGCAGGGGAATGGAAATTGTTTATGACAGAGACATGCTTAAAGAATATGTAAATGCCGCAGTTGGGGTTACGCCTGAACGACCCATTCTGATTGATAAGTTCCTTGAAAATGCTGTTGAATCAGAGGCAGATGCTCTTTCTGACGGGACAGATACTTTTGTTCCTGCGGTTATGGAACACATTGAGCAGGCAGGAGTTCACTCAGGAGATTCTGCCTGTGTGATTCCTCCGATAGGGATACCGCAGAAACATCTTGAAACGATCTATCACTATACCGAGTTAATTGCAGGACAGTTGAATGTTGTGGGGCTCATCAATATTCAGTATGCAATATGTGATGACACTGTATATGTTCTTGAAGCAAACCCGCGGGCCTCAAGAACAGTACCGCTGGTTTCTAAGGTGTGCAATATTCCGATGGCGAAAATAGCAACCAGGCTTCTGATAGGTAAAAAATTGAAGGATATGAATCTTGTAAGAAAAAGGTTCTCTCATTTCGGTGTAAAGGAAGCCGTGTTTCCATTCAATATGTTTCCTGAGATTGACCCTCTTCTGGGTCCTGAGATGCGTTCAACAGGAGAGGTCCTCGGTATGGCGGATACTTTTGGTACAGCCTTTTACAAAGCAGAAGAAGCAGCAAACCAATGCCTGCCCCTGAAAGGAACGGTTTTGATTACTGTTGCAGACAGGGAAAAGCAGTTTATTCCAAGTGTTGCAAAGAAGTTTTATGAGATGGGATTCAAGATCTATGCAACAAAGGGCACAGGTGAAGTTCTCAATGGTGCAGGTATACCTTATGAGATTGCGTGGAAGCTTCACGAGCAGAGACCCAATATCGTTGACCTGATAAAGAACGGACAGATCCAGATAGTTATCAACACGCCTGCGGGAAAACAGAGTCAGTACGATGATTCTTATATAAGAAAAAATGCAATAAAATACAGGATCCCATACATAACAACGATTGCAGCAGCCCATGCTGCCGCAAAAGGTATAGAGGCCATGCTGAAATCAAACAGCCACTATGAGGTAAAATCCCTTCAGAGATACCACAGGGAAATTTCAGAAAGTCCGGCTGATAGCTGACCTTTCAGGGTTGGCCTGTTTTTATTACTGTCAGAATCACCGGAACAGGCCTGATTTTATGTATCCATAAAATTCTGCCAGAGACACTGTTGACAACCTTCATACAGCCGTTTTCATCCACAATACCCATAATGGTGCTTCCACCACCATCCATCAGCGCAACATTCCAGCAGCCAAGTTTTAACATAAATTCAGCCATCTCATAATGACTCATTCCTTCACTGAAACCTTTCTGTCTTCCATCCGCAACAACAAACCATACAATATAACCTGATTGATCTGTGCCGATAGCAGTAAGAGGATTGAGGGTGTTCGAGGGTTTGGGAATAATGTTACCTCTGTCAACTATCTGATACCATCCTGCAACGCCTTCTGAGAGCAATTTCTCATCGGGTGTTTTTGAAATATAAAACCTGCCTGTTTTATCTGTCCATACAGAAATACAACCATCTCCTGCAGGGCTTATTATTTTTCCACCGGTTGCTGCAAGACCGAAGATATTTACATGCTGTCCTTTGTACCAGTGTGTGTTTTTTTTGCCTTTTTCATCAGGAAAACTATCCCATGGATTTGTATTGATAAAAGCGACAATATCTTTATTTTTTGCAAGCTCAAACGGATGTGTCAGTGCTGCTTCTGCGGGTCCCTGACCATCAGGGTCTTTTGCAATAGCAGCCAGAGGCTTAACAGTATCTTTTGAAAAATCAATCTTAAGAACATGGACTCTTATGGGTCTCGGCTGGGTTATCTGATGAAAACTGTATTCAATGCCATACTTTGATAGATGTGAAAAATCCTGTCCCAGACAGGGTAAAACAAATAAGACAATAAAAACCAAAAACTTTCTTACCGTGCGTGCATCCTTTTTTAAGAATAAAAAAGTTTCTTGAAGTTTTCAGCAAAAAAAGCCTTATAAAAATCCTGTGAAAGATTTTCAAAAAGAGCGCCGTGAATATAAACAGCAGGGTTGTTTATCGGATAATCAGAACCGAAAAGAATCTTTCTCTTTCCCGCTATACTTTTTGCTTTTTTCAATATTCCGTATCTGTCTATACCTGTTCCTGAAAAATCAAGATAAAGATTTTCAAGTTCTTTAACAAGCTTAATTCTGGCAACAAAGGTGTCTCTTTCCCAGGGATGGGCAAGAACAAAATTAACATCAGGCACACCTTTGCACAATTTTTCCACAGCATCAAGATCAGCGCAATGGAAATTAACAGTTCCCTTGAATTTCGCCACAGTTTTTATTATCTGAAGCATATTTTCTGAACCATACCCGTCATCAAATCCCATCAGATAACCAACAAGCTCTCCGATCCATCTCACATCATTTTTTCCGCAGCACCTTTCAATTTCTTTACACGATTCCTCAGGAAAATCCGGATGGATCTGAATCCCCGGAATATAAAAGACAGGGTATCTGTCCCTTATTGAAAGAGCAGCGTCATTCAGTCTTTTGATTTCAGCGAAACTGGCTGGCTTTTTTCTTAATATCAGAGATCCGCACGCTCTGGAGATACCCGCCCTTTTCAAATCATCAAACTGTTTCCTGATACTGCCTGAATCTTTATACCAGCAGAAGTCAGTTTCTTTATCAACAGCAGGATGGATATGGCAGTCAATAATTTCCATCTGTTTCACACAAGTTCCTTTTTATGTTTTGAAATTTTTCTGAAAGCATCAAGAATCTGCTCAAGATATTCAGGGTCAAATTCAATATCCCTCATCGGACTGATGGCTATTCTTTCAAACAGTACCTTTTCTGCAACAGGGAAGTCTTCAACCCTGTATTCCGGATGATTCCTGATAAAATAATGCCAGATTGCCCTTCCGGGATGATTTTCGATATCAGTAAGCATAGCCTGACGCACCAGAGGAATATATCCTGGTCTTCCCGGCGAAGCATCAACTCCTTCTGCCCTCAAAGCCTCAATAATTTTTAACCTTGGTATGCCCTTAAAATATTCAGGGGAAAACCTTATCAAAAAGTTCAGCCAGCCCAGTCTTGTGACATACGGAGCAACACAGGCTCCTGCAAAACCCTCAATTTTATCAAGGCCGTTGCTTATGTAAGAACAGTTTTTAATCTGCAGGGCATTTCTTTCATCAAGATATTTAAGTTCCACAAGAGCCATCGCAGCAGCGAAAGGATGTATCCTGTATTTATAGCCCGCATTCATAAAAGGCACGGTTTCTGTATTTCCTTTGTATCTATCATACTTTGAAGAAAGGATTGAAAATCTTTCATAGTGACCGAGGAAAATGGATGATTCGTAATAATCAACGCTGTTTGTTGTTAAAAGCCCTGCTTCTCCGCCTGTCATCAGTTTGCTGCCCTGAAGGCTGAAGCAACCGATATCTCCAAGAGAACCTGTTTTTTTCCCTTTATACTCGCAACCATGTGAATGAGATGCATCCTCTATCACAACAAGGTTGTGTTTCTTCGCGATTGTATTGATGGCATCCATATCTGCAGGATGGCCATAACAATGGGTCACGCAAATTGCTTTTGTCCTTGAGGTAATCTTTTCTTCAATCTTTGCGGGGTCGATATTCAGAGTGAGGCCGTCTATATCGCAAAATACAGGGATTCCTCCAGCGCATATGATGGGAGTAACTCCGAGATGCCAGGTATGAACACTTGTGATTATCTCATCGCCCGGCTCCTTTATCACAGAAAAAAATGCGCTGTGCAGTGTTGCGGTACCATTATTCATAGCAATACAATACTTTGTTTTTGTGTATTCCGCCCATTGTTGTTCAAGTTCCTTCACAACAGGCGAAGCGGATATCTCCCGTTTTCGCAGCAATTTCACCACATATTCTTCCTGCTGGTGCACCATATTATCAAACAGAGCACTTTTCACAGGATTTTTTATCACTGTTTTTTTGCCGCCATTTATTGCAAGAATACCCATATTTTCCTCCGGATTCTTACCATTATACCACGCCTTTTGCTGTCCTGCCTTTCCATGCTATATTATTCCTGCAAATAACAGGATAAACATTATGGTTACCAGTAAAGATTACCTGAGGATTCTTGAATCCTGGCTTGTCTTTGCAAAGAAATTTTTGTATCAACCAGGGGATAGACCGGATCTTGAATGTTTTGGCACAGGATACAACAACTGGGCTGTGCAAACTCACCAGAAGGCGTTTTCTGCTTTTGCTGTTTGTTCAACCGATCCTGAAATTGATGAAAAAAAATGCAAGATGAAAAGAAGCGAAATTCTTGAACATGCATTGAAGATGTTCAGATTTAACCTTCAAACCCATATAGAAGGAAACCATACCTGTCTTGATGGAACAAAATGGGGACACACCTGGATAAGTGTTCTGGGTATGGAAAGGATGATGCACGGAATACACGCGATAAAAGATTACCTTACAGATGAGGACCGGCAACTTCTTAAAAAGGTTATGATTTCTGAATCTGACTGGCTTGTTGATGATTACTTCAGGGATATGCCTGAAGAAAAAGGCAGGGTTTTTGCAGGAAAGACTTTACACAACCATCCGGAAAGCAATATCTGGAATGGTGCACACCTGCTCAGGACGGTTTTGATGTTTCCTGAGGTTAAAAGGAGGCAGGAATATCTTGAAAAAGCAATAAGTTTCATCATCAACGGCATATCGGTTTCTTCTGATGCAAAAGATAAAAATATAATTTATGGAAAACCTGTTTCGGCCTGGTACATAAATGACAACTTCTTTCCATCTTTTGCTCTCAACCATCACGGTTATCTTAATGTCGGTTATATGGTGATATGTCTTTCCAATATTGCAATGCTGCATTTTGCATATAAGATGGCAGGATTCAAACCGCCTGAGTTTATTTACAGACACTGTGAAGAACTCTGGAGACTCGTAAAATGCTGTACATTTCCTGATGGAAGATTGTGCAGGATCGGTGGTGATACAAGAATAAGGTATTGCTATTGTCAGGACTATTCAATTATTGTGTGGCTGTTTGTAAAGGATGTGCTTGGAGATAATGAGTGTGAATCCTTTGAAAGAAGATGGCTTGAGATAGTGAAAAAAGAAATGCTGGTCAACGGCGATGGTTCTTTTCTGTCCACAAGGTGTAAAGACCTTTCAGAAATTGCGCCCATCTATTTTCTGCGGCTCGAAACAGATAGAGCCGCGACCATATCAATGGCATCATACTGGAAAAGGACCCTTAACCTGAACGAACCAGAAGCCACAAAAGCAATTTCCTTAAAACAGCCCTGGTTTGATGACTATCATGGTGGTTGCCTTGTGCGCGGCAAAAACAGAATAGCCTCCTGGTGCTGGGAAGCCGCGCAGCCTCCGCAGGGAATGTGCGTTTCTGTTAAACACAGCAATCTTGTTGAATGGAAAAACAATCTTGCAGGTTCTGTCTGTGGTTATGGCAGGATAAACTATCAAAAACCGGTTTATCATAAGGAATTTCTTTTTGATTATGGTTTTGTTACAATAGGTGAGACAGAAATCCATTCAGAGTTTTTTATTTCTGAAGGACAGACTCCGGAAATTATCGCAAGAAACATACTGGTTTTTGTTGCTCTTGGTGATGATTCCACATGTATTATAATGCAGAAATGTATTGCGGGTATGCCCGGAACTTATATCAGAAAAGCAAAGGGATTGTTTCTGAATATACCCAATGATATTTTCAATGATTGCGCCAGGAACTACTGGTTCGAAGGTGGTTGCAAAAAACTAAAAGGACCTTCAAAAAAACAGGAAAAGATTGACATTTATTCCAGATGGGTTAATGTTGATGATTGTCTTGGAATTGTTGGCTTTTATGGAAGCAGGAGATTTACAATTTACAGGCCCACAAAAAGGCAGGCGGGATTGAAACTTAATACGCTTGAGGCAGAAGCGATGGACACAGGTCTATTTGTGGATGAAATATGTTATCCATACATGGATAATTTGAGCCTGGAGAAAGGCGACGTTATTTTTGATATATGCTGCGCTGTTCTTGCCGGCACCAACCACATGCAAACAGGAAGATTTTCGCAGGAAAATCTGTTAATTCCAGAAATAATGGGGCAGACTGATGATGTGAGGGTTGCTGGTGCAAGAGGTTTTGATGGCAGATGGTATCTTCTTATTGCAAACACATCTGAAAAAATAACAGAGATCAGAATAAAATTGCAACACTTTAAAAAGGCAAGAAGTCTCATCACAAAGAAAAGGTTTCCAATATCCGGTATAACCGGATTTTCAATCGGACCCAGAACCATAGAACTTCTCATGATTGAATAACTAAATCTTACGGCTATCATATGCCCAGTGCAGAAGGGCCTGTCTTTGCCTCTTCCTGCAATTTATATCGCCTTTTTTACAATTTTTCTTTATCTGAGAGATGTGTCTTTTCATAGCAAGCCATCTTTTAATCTGCCTTTGGTCATCCGGATGTCTTCTTCCCATATAATAACGACAGTACCACTGAAACCATCCGCGCGGATCATCAGGATGAATCCAACCCTTTTCCCGCCAAACTTTCAATGGTTGTGATGCATCAACTTTGAAAAAATTGAGATCAGGACTGTGTCCGGGTACACCTTCAGGATGAAGTTTCGCATCCTTAAACCATTTTGAAGGGAACTCATTCTACAATCCCTAAGGTACCTTCTTCCAAAAACACCCAGTTTCAACATCTGTTCCGGCGTAAGATCCGGCTTGAAATCAGGATGGAAGTTTTTTCCTGGAGGTTCTGTCCGATAATACCTGTATCCTTTCTGCATTCTGTCATTAACGATAACCAGCTTTTTTTCATCTCTGTAATCTTTTTTTAATCCTGGATATTTTACACCATATTTTTATCCCTTCTAATTTGTTTATGTATCAAACTCTCATTCACGGTTTTCCTTGAAACAATTATAAAAAAAAAGTAAAATAAAGAAGGTTATACCCGTCTGTCCGAAAGGAGACAAACATGCAGGTATCATGG
>CAZHJN010000030.1:0-24726 GCA_964532995.1 uncultured bacterium | reverse complement strand
CTGTATCAGAATATGACTTTTGGCGGTGTCTGGGCAAGCCGATTAAGAACAGCCATGACTGATGAAAAAGATAATCCGGCTGAAATAAAATCAAAAATTACTGTGCCTGAGGATGGAACTTACAAACTGTGGGTTAAGTATGAGTGTCCGCCATTTTTTAACTATGCCTTCAGAGTAAGGCTCATTGATAGTGCTGGTAAAAGCGCTTTTGATAAGGTTTATGGTTTACTTACTTCTGAAAAACACTATTGTTTTAAGGACAAACCAGTAAGAGGATCTCTTTACTGGCAATGGGGTATTGACCATGATGCTGCTGAGGGCTATGCTGTTAATCTGAAAAAGGGTGACTATACACTTGTTATCTCAAAGACTCATAATCCTGAACCTGCGGGTGCGCGAAGCATTGATGTGATTATGCTGACAGATGATCTGTCTGAAGTTTCTGCACCAAAATACCCGAGATATCCGCTTCTTGATGAATTAAGAAGGGCAAACCACGTTTATTTCAGATTCAGGAATCTTTCTGATAAACCAATCAAAATAACGTGGAATCACTGGAATCACAGATATCCTGATTTTTACTCTCCTTTCTACAGAGAACTTGTGAGGTTTTATGATGAAAACGGCAATCAGGTGGCAAAGGAAAAAATGAAGTACACAGGAGACTGGCCTGATCCTGTTGAACCAGGAAAAGCAGGTGTATGGTATGATCTCGGTCCAACAATGAATACTGAGAGTACATCCCCATTTACATTCAAAGCGGTTTCTGTGGATGGTTCAATAAAAAATCCGAAGTTTGCGGTTGATATTGCATTATCCCCTGATGAAAAAAAGATATTAAAATCCTTTGAACTCGGTCCTGGTGAAGAAGAACTGACAGTACTTGTACAGCCCGACCTTCACAGAAAAGAAGGATTACAGTATACAAAGAAAATCGTGGATATTTTCAAAGAATTGACAGATGTTCTTGAAAAAGACAGAAGAATTGGACCTATACCAAAAAAGATAAAGCTTTTTGCCTATACCGGAAGGGTTTCTGATAAATCTGATTGGGGTTTTGAAACTGAACAAAGGTTCAGATACGCTCTTGGATTGAATACCCTTTCCGGTATAAAAGATGGTGAAGAAGCCAAAAAGGTGATTGAATGGTGGAAAAATAAAGGTGGGATAATCGAGAAGTCCTACAGTTACCATCATTCTCAGGATATTCCAAAGGCTGTAAATTTTATTAAAGAGAAAAAACTTGAACCTTATTTCTATTACCTGTCGTATGGGGATGAAATAGGGCTTCCCTCTTTAAAATCAGATGATCCCAAATTTGTCGAGGAGTTCCGTAATTTTGTTAAAAAATATGGTGAGACTCCAGAGAGTCTTGGCTGTACTTCGTGGGATAACGTGAAACCTGTCAGTTCGCCCTCAACAGAAATTGCTTTTCAAATTGGAGTTATTTCAGACAGGCAACAAACAGCGCAGATAGAGCAAACAATGAAAAAGCTTTACTGGTACAGCGTACTTTTCCAGGAAGAAATCGGCATAAGAAATTTTGCTGAAAAAACAAAACAATTGAAAAAGGAACTGGGTCCTGATGTTCATACATCCGCAAATCTCGGTGGAATGCATCCTTTTTACTGGGTGCACCAGCAGTCATTTATTGAAGCATTCAAAAGAAAAGCAATGAGTCTTGCCTGGAGTGAGGATTATACATACTGTATGCCTGAAGCATCAGCACTTGTTGTTGATTTTCTTGCTTCATATCTCAGGAAAGGAGCAAGTTACCATGATAATCCGATGCAATTTTATTGCATGCCACACTGGCCTGGATGTCCGCCTGATTTACTGCTGAAAAATGCAGTGCTTCTCTGGGCAAACAATGTAAAAGACCTTGATTTTTTTAGCGCTGGCATTGATGCATATATGACCGAAAACTATATTGCATACAGGGGAGGACTTCCTACTTTCAAAACCATCAGGACCATTTCATCAATGGCGGGCCTGATTGAAGACCATCTTGTTCCTGCAAGACCTGAGAAAACACCGGTTGCTATGCTTCTGAGTTTAGCAAGTGATGTCTGGGAACTTGAAGGAAAAAGTCAGTGGGATGTAAAACCGGATTCTGGTCCAACAAATGTGTATCAGGAAGAAAGAAAAAATATCTGGTACTGTTTGAGAAAGGCTGGTTACAGGGTTGATTTCATTACTGAAAATGATGTAAAAGATGGCTTGCTTAAAAATTATAAGGTTCTGTATATTGTGGGGCAGAATCTTGAAAGGAAAGCAGCAGAAAAAATTAAAGAATGGGTTGAAAATGGTGGAATTGTTTTTGCAACCTGTTCTGCAGCACGCAAAGATGAATTTGATCAGAATTTTGATGTTCTTGATGAGGTTTTTGGAAGGGGAAAACAGATTTCCTGTATAAAATACAGGGGTCCATTGAGAGCCAAGCTTGAACTGTTATTTCAACAGCCGATTGACAGGATTATGTTTGGAGAGAAAACATCAGGAGTGCTGTGTAATAAGGAGATTTTTGAAGTCAGACCAGAGGCTGAAGTCATGGCGAGATACTGTTCAGATGGTTTACCAGCCTGGATAAAAACAAAATCAAAAAATGGTTTTGCTTATTATGGTGGAACACTTCCAGGGCAGACCTGTATTCAGGCTGGATTAAAGGTTCTGCCATGCGGAAAGGGAGGAGTAAATCAACAGTCCTGCCATTTTGGAGCAGGAAATTTTGAGCCAGCAGTGACTGATCCTGTATCAGAAGAAATTATTTTGATGCCCCTGAAGGATAATGGAATTTATCCTGATACAATTTCAAACAGAAAGGGCATCGTCACAGGAAGACTTAAATCAGATAGGTCTATTGTCATTCCTGTTATAAATCTTACAGGTAATCCAACTGTGAAAGATGTAAAAATTGAAGTTAAATCAGTTGATTTCAAACCTGTAAAAATCTGGTCCTGTTTTTACCAAAATGGTTTGAAATTCAAAGTTGCAGACAGAGTGATAACAATAACGCTGCCCGCAATCAGTGCGGCTGATGTTATTGTGATTGAATAATATGTCACTTTTTTACAAACCTGATTGGGAACAAACGAAGAAAAACTTCATAAAATGGTGGTCAAAAGATTATATTGGAAGATGTGCGATTGCTGTTACTGCTCCAAGAAAAAATCCACCTGATATTCTTCCTCCACCAGAACCGAAAGATATTTACCAGAAATGGTATGATCTGGATTATATCAGTTATGTAAATCTTTATAATTTTTCCCGTACTTTTTTTGGAGCAGAGGCCTTACCCATCTGGAATGGTGGATATCCCGGGCATACAGCCATTCCAACATTTCTTGGTTGTTCTGTTCATCTTGACACAAGAACCGGATGGTGGGATCCAATTTTACCTGACGAAGAACTGAAATTTTCTCACCTTAAAATAAACGAAAAACATCCTGGTTATGTATTTTCGATTGAATTGCTCCACAGAGGAGTGAGAGAGGCGAAAGGTAAAGGCCTTGTTTCAATAGGTGCATTTGGTGGTTGTGGAGACACTCTTGCCGCTTTAAGGGGTACTGAAAAGCTTTTGTTTGATTGCGTTGATAGACCCCAGCAGGTTATGGAAGCCGAATTGTTCCTGATGGATATGTGGTGTCAGCATTATGAAAAAATGTTCAGGATAATTTCAGAAGTGGACGAAGGTTCCACATGCTGGTTTCCTCTCTGGGCTCCGGGAAAATTTTATGCTGTTCAGAACGACTTTGCCTATAATATTTCTCCGAAAATGTTTGAAAAGATATTTCTGGCTGCAATAGAAAAACAGGTAAATTTTCTTGATTATTCTATCTACCATGTTGATGGAGTGGGCAATTTCAAGCATCTTGATATATTGCTGGAAATTCCTGGTTTGCAGGCAATTCAAATTCTACCTGGAGCCGGAAAACCATCTCCATTGCATTTCATTGATATCCTCAAGAAGGTTCAGAAGGCAGGAAAAAACCTCCACATTTCCATTCATTGTTCAGAGGTCAAAGATGCACTGGATAAATTGAGTGCAAGGGGTTTGTTTATTTCAACTTCATGTGAGAGCGAAAAAGAGGCATTGCGATTAATTGAAAATACATACAGATGGTCTGAAGATCGATTTTGATTTCCTGCTTTCATAGGGCATAATATTAAAAAGGACAAAAAATGCAGACAATTTTGATGATTGATAACTATGACTCATTTACGTATAACCTGGTTCAGTATTTCGGGGATCTTGGTTGCAGGATTAAAGTTTTCAGAAATGATGAGATTTCATTGCAGCATATTTCAAAACAGAGATTTGACAGAATTGTTATTTCACCGGGTCCTGGCAGGCCTGAGAATGCGGGAATTTCATCTGATTTGATTAAGAAATTTGAAGGGAAAAAGCCGATTCTCGGAGTGTGTCTCGGTCATCAATGCATAGGATACATTTATGGCGGTAAGATAATTGGAGCAGAACATCTGATGCATGGAAAAACCTCTTTGATATACCATAACAATGAAAATATTTTCAGGGGTATTTCAAATCCCTTTTCAGCCACACGATATCATTCTCTTGTCATAGAGAAAAAAAGTATTCCTTCTATACTGGAGATTACAGCGTGGAGCGATGATGGCGAAATTATGGGAATCAGGCACAAAAAATATGAGATTTTCGGAGTTCAGTTTCATCCTGAATCAATTCTCACAGGTGAAGGTAAGAAACTTCTGATTAATTTTTTGAAAATATGAAAATTCAGGAATCATTGAAAAAACTGGTTGCGGGTGCTCAATTAACAAGACAGGAATCAGCAGAGACCTTTTGTGAGATTATGGAGGGCAGTGCTTCACCTGTTTTGATGGCAGGATTTCTAAGTGCTTTGAGAATGGCTGGTGAAACCAGTCAGGTTATTGAGGGAGCGGTTGAAATAATGCGCGAAAAATGTTTGAAGGTTAAAACCCGGGGAATTGTTGCTGATACCTGTGGAACAGGCGGAGACAGTACAGGTACATTCAATATTTCAACAGCATCTGCAATAGTTGCTTCTGCCTGTGGTGTCAGAGTTGCAAAACATGGAAACAGGGCAGTATCCAGTAAAAGTGGCAGCGCAGATATTCTTGAAAAAATGGGAATGAAAATAGAGATTGCTCCTGAAAAAGCTGAGAAGATGCTTGACAATGTGGGGTTTACTTTTCTTTTTGCTCCTCTTTACCATCCTGCAATGAAAAATGTTGCACCAGTGAGAAAAGAACTTGGCTTCAGGACAATTTTTAATATTCTCGGTCCATTATGCAATCCTGCTGGAGCAAATGTCCAGATACTGGGAGTTGGGAACAAAATTCTGCTTGACATTGTGCCTGATGTGCTCATAAGTTTTGGCGTAAAAAGAGCGTGGGTTTTCTATGGAGATGATGGTACTGATGAGATATCTGTAACAGGTAAAACTTCTGTTGTTGAAATTTCGGGAAAAAATAAAAACAGGTTTTTTGTTGAACCTGAACAGTTCGGATTGAAGAGAGCAACCTTAAAGGATATTGAAGGAGGTTCACCTGAAGAAAATGCCTGTATTTTGCGTGCCATCGTTACAGGGAAAGAACAGGGTCCAAAAAGGGACGCTGTAATTCTGAATACAGCTGTTTTACTCTTTCTTGCCGGTAATTGTGAAAGCATTGAATCCGGGCTGAAAAAAGCAATGGAGGTTATTAACAGTGGATCCTGTGATGCACATCTTCAAAGAATTATTGAAGTATCGAATAATTAGAATTATTTTTCTTTTGTTCCTGTTTTCTTCCGTATCTCTGGCACAACCTGAAATCATTGCGATCCAATTGCTTGATATCACAAACCATATTGATCCGGTAATTAATATAATAAATACGAGAATAGACTGGCTCTGGCATACAGGTAAGTATGAAAAGATTTTCCCTTTGTTTCATCTTGTGAGCCGGCTTGATCCTGAGGACAAAGAAAATTGGGCTACAGGAGGCTGGTTTCTCATTAACTGCATTGCACCATCAAAGCCATCGCCGGAAAGCAGGAAAATTAAATTAAAAGGTCTGGATTTTTTGAAAGAAGGATTGTCTTTTAACCGGGATGACTACCGGCTTTACTGGGAAATAGCCTGGGTTTACTATCTGTGGGGAGATCTTGAGACTGCCTTAAAGTACCTTGACGATGCCATTAAATATGAGCACCCTTCATATGTGGAGAATACAAGAGCTCATGCGCTTGAAAAACTCGGAAGAATTGATGAAGCGATAAAACAGTGGAAAGAAATAAGGAAAAAATTTCCTGAAATGAGATTTGTTGCGGATAGATTCATACATAACCTTGAAAAAGAAAAAAACAATGCTGGACAGGATAATTGAACACAAAAAACTTGTTGTTGAAAATAAAAAAAGAAAATTACCGCTTGAAACACTAATGTCGTCCACAAGAGTTTTTCCTTTAAGATCTATTGTTCAGAAGACGCGGGAAAAAAAATTTATTATTATTGCTGAAACCAAGAAAGCCTCTCCATCAGGCGGAGTTTTCAGGAAAAGATACTTTCCGGCAAAAATTGCAGTTTCGTATGAAAAAGCAGGCGCATCCGCGGTAAGTGTACTTACAGAAGACAGATATTTTTTTGGATGTGTCGAACATTTGAAGGCTGTGAAATCTTCAGTAAAAATTCCTGTTCTTGCAAAGGATTTTTTTATTGATAAATACCAGATTTACGAGGCGTTTGTTTCAGGAGCCGATTGTATACTTTTAATTCTGAAAATACTCTCGGGCGAAGAATTTATCTTTTTATACAGGGTTGCCAGAAATCTTGGCCTTGAAGTTCTCGTTGAGGTGCAAAACGAAAAGGAGCTTTCAGGATTTTTCAAACTTTTGCCAGAGGATTCCGGAGTGCTTCTCGGAATAAACAGCAGAAATCTCGGGGATTTGAAGATCAATTTTGAAAATACCCTGCGTTTGCTTTCACTGGTAAAAGGCGTTAAAATACCAATAATTGTGGAAAGTGGTATAAAAAATGGCAGAATTTTGGTGGATTTTTGTAATGCAGGTGCATCAGGTGCTTTAATAGGCACACATCTGCTGAGGTCAAAGTCCCCGGGAATCGGACTTATCAGCTTATTAAAGGAGATGAATTATGGATGAAAGGAAAATAGTTTTGAGTGAAAAGGAAATGCCTTCTGTCTGGTATAATATTTTGCCTGATCTTCCTGAGCAGCTTCCTCTACCTCTTAATCCAAAGACAGGGAAGCCTGTTGAGCCCGAAATACTTCTGCGGATTTTTCCACAGGCTCTGCTGCAACAGGAGATGTCTGCGGAGCAATGGATTGAAATTCCGCAGGAAGTGAAAAATGTGTATTCCATGTGGAGACCAACGCCGCTTCACAGGGCAATTGACCTTGAAAAATATCTGAAAACACCTGCAAGAATATACTTTAAAAATGAGAGTGTCAGCCCGCCAGGAAGCCATAAGCCAAATACAGCTGTGGCGCAGGCTTATTATAATAAAAAAGAAGGAGTGAAAAGACTCTGTACAGAAACAGGTGCCGGGCAATGGGGAAGTGCACTTGCTTTTGCGTGTAATATTTTTGGGCTTGAGTGTGTGGTTTATATGGTGAAGGTCAGCTATCAGCAGAAACCATACAGAAGGGTTCTCATACAGACCTGGGATGCTACAATTTATCCATCTCCAAGTGAAAACACAAACTATGGAAGAAAACTTCTGAAGGAAAATCCCGATAATCCAGGAAGCCTTGGTATAGCTATTTCAGAAGCGATAGAAGATACCATCAACAGCAACAACACAAAATACAGCCTTGGTAGTGTTTTAAACCACGTATTACTCCACCAGACAATAGTTGGACTTGAAACTCAAAGGCAGCTTGAACTTATAGGGGAAAAACCGGATGTATTGATTGGCTGTGTTGGTGGTGGAAGTAATTTCGCCGGACTTGTTCTTCCTTTTGTCAGAGACAAACTTAAGGGCAAGATTGATGTTGATGTAATAGGCGTTGAGCCAACAGCATGTCCCACGATGACCAAAGGTCCTTACAGATATGATTATGGAGATACATCAGGTATGACACCACTGCTTAAAATGCTTACCCTCGGCCACGATTTTATTCCGCCCGGGATACATGCTGGTGGTTTGAGATATCATGGTCTTGCACCAATTATAAGTCTGCTTATAGATAAAAAGATTGTTGATGCAAGAGCGGTTCCACAGACAAAGGCATTTGAAGCTGCTGTTATGTTTGCACAAACTGAGGGTTTTCTTCCAGCGCCAGAGACTTCACATGCGATCAGGGTTGTTATTGAAGAAGCAAAGAAATGTGCTGAAACCGGTGAAGAAAAATGTATTGTTTTTAATTTCAGCGGTCATGGACATTTTGATTTATCTTCATACGATGCCTATAACAGCGGTAAACTTCAGGATTACGAATATCCTGAAGAAAAGATTCGCGAATCTCTTGAAAAGTTACCGAAGATTGAATGAAGGTTAAGATCTGCGGCATTACCCGAAAATCTGACGCTATCTTCTGTGATCAGATAGGGGTGGACTTTCTCGGTTTCAATTTTTACCGATTGAGTCCAAGATATATAACCACTGAAAAAGCTGGAGAGATAATACTTTCTTTGAAAAATGCAAAACCCATAGGAGTCTTTGTGGAACAGGATATCAATTATATAAAGGACACAGTAAGAACCTGCAATTTGTCAGGCATCCAGATCCATGGAGGAGAATCTGTCGAATTCTGTAAAAGTATCAGGAGAATTTTTCCTGATCTTATTATCATTCAATCCTTAAGGGTTAGAGAAAAAATACCTGAAACTATTTCTGATTTTGAATGCGATTATTTTCTTTTTGATTCTTTTGATCCTGATAAACCAGGTGGAACAGGAAAGACATTTGACTGGAAAATCTTGCCTTTGATAAACCGTTTTGCCGCTAGGTCTTTCATTGCTGGTGGAATAAATCCAGAAAATGTGGATAGATTGCTCTGTTCGATTACACCCTTTGGAGTAGATATTGCTTCTGGCGTGGAAAAATCACCGGGTATCAAGGATTGTGAAAAAATCAGAATACTGATGGAGAAGGTGAGAAAAAAAACCAATGAGAAAAATACCTGATAAAAAAGGAAGATTCGGAATATACGGCGGAAAATTTGCTCCAGAAACACTGATGGCACCAGTTGAGGAACTTGAAAAGGCATATTTTACGATTGCCAGAAGTTCTGAGTTTAAAGATGAACTCGAATACTATCTTTCTCACTATGCTGGCAGACCCACTGCTCTTTATTTGGCAAAAGATTTCTCCAGAAGGATTGGATGTCGGGTATACCTTAAAAGGGAGGACCTTGCTTTTACAGGTTCCCACAAGATAAACAACACACTCGGACAGGTTCTGCTTGCGAAAAAGATGGGAAAATCAAGAGTAATAGCTGAAACAGGTGCCGGACAGCATGGAGTAGCAACCGCTACGGCAGCAGCCTTGTTGAAGCTTGAATGCGAGATATACATGGGTGAGATTGACATGCAGAGGCAGGCACTTAATGTTTACAGGATGAGGCTTCTTGGTGCTAAGGTTAACTGTGTTAAATCAGGCAGTCGCACATTGAAAGATGCCATCAACGAAGCAATGCGCGACTGGATTGCGAGTTTCAAGAATACCCATTATGTTATCGGCAGTGTTGTGGGATTTCATCCTTTTCCATTGATGGTCAGGGATTTTCAATCAGTTATAGGAAAAGAGGCCAAAAGCCAGATACTGAAATTAGAAAAGAAACTTCCTGATTATCTTGTTGCCTGTGTTGGTGGAGGCAGCAACAGCATCGGACTTTTTTATCCTTTCTACAGATACAGAGATGTGAAATTTATAGGGGTTGAGGCTGCTGGCAAAGGTCTTGAAACAGAATATCATTCTGCCACTTTATGCAAAGGCACACCAGGTATCCTGCACGGCAGTTTCAGTTATATACTGCAGGACAATGACGGTCAGATTCATCCAACACATTCTGTTTCTGCCGGGCTTGATTACCCTGGAACAGGGCCTGAACACAGTTTTTACAAAGATACAGGCAGAGCTGAATATCATGCAGTGACAGACGATCAGGTTTTGAATGCTTTCCATGTTTTAAGCGAAACTGAAGGAATAATTCCGGCACTGGAATCAGCCCATGCTATCGCCTATCTTATAGAAAACAGTTCCAGGTTTCGACCGGATGAAATCGTGATTGTCTGTCTTTCTGGAAGAGGGGACAAAGATGTTAATGAGGTTGCAAGACTTGAAGGAGTGAACCTGTGAACATCAGGGAGCAATTCAATCATTTAAAGAACCAACAGAGAGCAGGATTGATAGTTTATATAACATGCGGATATCCGGATCTAAAATTCACAGAGGATTTTGCTATAGAATTGCAGGAAGCAGGAGTTGATCTTATTGAACTCGGTGTTCCATTTTCAGATCCCATAGCGGATGGTCCTGTTATACAGCAGGCTTCGCAGAAGGCTCTTGAAAAAAGAATAAACCTTCATTCAATATTTGAACTTTGCAGCAAACTTAAGTCTAAACTTCACATTCCTTATCTGTTGATGAGTTACTTCAATCCTGTTTACAGGTACGGACTTGAAAATTTTGCAGCAGCCTGTGCTGAAAATGGGGTTTCAGGTGTTATCATTCCGGATCTGCCTTTTGAAGAATCCTCTATTCTAAAAGTTGAGCTGGAAAAATTCGGCATAGACCAGATTTTGTTCATCAGTTCAACAACAACAGCCGAAAGAAGAAATAAAATATTGAAGGCCGCAAGAGGTTTTGTTTATTACATCGCTGTGCATGGTGTAACAGGTATAAGAGAATTTTTGCCCGATGAAGCATATAAAGATGTTAAAAAAATCAGAGAAGAATCAAAAACTCCTGTTGCTGTTGGTTTTGGGGTTTCAAATCAGGAGCAGGTAAAGAGATTGAAAGACTGTGCGGATGGTATTATTATGGGAAGTTATGTGATGCGGGAGATTATGGCAGGAAACCATGAAACCCTGCTGAAAACACTTAAGAGTTTTCAAAGCATACTTAAGGAAAAAGAAGTTTGATTTGTTTTTCTATTTGACCCGTTCAATCCTTTACAGGTATAATTAAGACAATGGCTAACAATAATCCAAAAAACAGAAAAAAGAAGAAATCAGGAAAGAAGTGGCTGTTGATTTTGATTGTTCTCGTGCTTGCTGGTGGTGGGTACTTCGGTTACAGCAGGTATATTGCTTATCAGAAACAGCTTGCAGAACAAAAGGCAAAAGAAGAAGAGTTAAGGAAACAACAGCTTGCAGAACAGCAGAAGAGAAAAGAACTTGAACAGGCAAAACAGATGTTTGCTGAACTGATATCCAGGATGAAAGAAGCGCTGGCGAAAAGAGATTATAAACTTGTTAAAGAGCTTTCTGAAAAGGCAAGGGAAATAGCCCTGAAGTATGGCTTTGCTGTTGATGAAATAGACCGAATTTTGAAACAGATGGACATTTTAATTGCAATGGGGAGACTCAGCCAGCTTGAAAAAATAAATGATCCATATGCTCATATGTATGTGAGAAACCAGTTAAAAAAGATTCCACGATATCCCGAGATTGCAGGCAGATGGGATGTATTATGGAAAAGGACCTTTCAGGATGAATACACTGTTCTTCTGGACCTTTCAGAAATTACGATGAGAAAACTGAATGGTGGAGAAAATTCTGAAATGAACTATACTCTTTCCAAAACATACCTGAAAAAGGCAAAAAGTCTTGTTGCCTCAGGAAAAGTGAAAGGTGATATCAGCAGGGAAAATTTTTTACTTGAACAACAGAGTCAGGCATACCTGACCAGCATCGGGAAAAGTTTCCAGCCTGCAAACTTATATCGCTGATCATGAGCAAGAAAATCAATATTGGAATTATAGGTTTTGGCGTTGTTGGTAGCAACACCTGTTTGGTTTTAAACAGAAAAAAGGAGTTGTTTTCTCGTTATACGGGTATAGAATACCGGATTAAAAAAATCTGCGATGTTGACTGGAAAACTGAAAGAGAATGGATGCCACCGGAACAATTGAGAACAGACAACTACTCTGAAATTGTAAATGATCCTGAAATTGATATGGTTGTTGAACTTATTGGTAAATTCCAGCCAGCCTATGAAATCATAAAAAAGAGTCTTGAAAACGGTAAGGCGGTTGTTACCGCCAATAAGTTTTTACTGTCAAAAAAACTTATTGAATTGATTACACTGGCAAATGAAAATAACACATATCTCGGTTTTGAGGCGAGTGTTGCCGGAGCGATTCCGATAATAAAAGGACTGAGAGAGAGCTTTGCCGGAAACAGGATAACATCAATTATCGGAATTCTTAATGGAACAACAAACTTCATACTTTCAGCAATGACAAGGGAGAATAAGAGGTTTGATGATGCCCTGCTTCTTGCCAGGAATCTTGGATATGCCGAAAATGACCCATCTCTTGATATATCGGGGGCAGATAGTGCGCAAAAACTTGCAATAATATCAACTTATGCATTTTACCATTCCATAACAGATGATGATTTTCTGATAGAAGGTATTGACAGAATTGAGTCTGAGGATATTGAGTTTGCATCCGAACTTGGGTACAGAATTAAACTCCTTGCGATGGCAAAAAGATTGGATAATTTAATATCTCTCAGGGTTCACCCGACGCTTGTACCTGAAGGTCACATGCTTTCAGATGTTGAGGATGTGTACAATGCTGTTTATCTTGAAGGGGATCTTTTTGGCAGATCCCTCCTTTATGGCGAAGGTGCTGGTGGAAAAGCAGCTTCAAGTGCGGTTGTTGCTGACATTATTGAAATTGGGAAAAAAATATCAGGCCGTGGTCATTTACCTGAGATATTTACCATCGAATCGGATATTGAAATTCAGCCTGTTGAAAGAATAGAGACAAGGTACTACCTTCGATTTACTGCTGTGGACAGACCAGGGGTTCTTGCAAGTATCGCAAGGATTCTTGGTGAAAATAAAATAAGTATAGCTTCAGTAATTCAGAAAAAGGAAAATCCTGAACATGCAGTTCCAATCGTTATGCTTACCCACCGTGCTGTTGAAAAAAATGTTAATAACGCGATCAGAGAAATTGATAAACTTTCCAGTGTTAAGAATCCAACCCAGAAAATTCGGGTTGAAGATTAATTTTTCTGACAATTCAATTTTACCATGATAAAAAAGGTTACTGTTTCGGTTCCAGGATGCGTGGGAAACATGGGCAGTGGTTTTGATTGCATGGGTTTAAGCCTGAAACTGTTTAACAGATTTACATTTGAACGTTCTGACAGTTTTTCCATTTCAGTTTCGTCTGAGAGAATTGAAAGTAACAAAAGAAATATGTGTTTTCGTTCTTTCAAGAAAACCTGCAATATTCTTGGTGTAAATGTTCCTGCTGTCAGCATTAAAATAGATGTTTCAATTCCACCAGGGGCCGGACTCGGAAGCAGCGGTACAGCTATCGTTGCAGGAATAGTTGGAGCTTTTGTTTTTTCAGGACAGAGGATTGAACCATCAGCGGTACTCAGAATAGGTAAAGATTTTGAGGGTCATCTGGATAATCTGGCGGCAAGTTTCCTTGGAGGGCTCGTTGTTGTGGCCCAGCATAATGGAGAACCAATATGGAAGCAATTCAGCATACCTTCCGGAACAAGCGCCGTTTTTTTTGTTCCGAAAGAGCCTTTTCCAACCAGGAAGGCAAGAAGTGTTCTACCGGAAAAGGTATATCTTTCGGATGCTGTTTTTAATCTATCAAGAGCGTGTTTTGTTCCTGTTTCTCTCAGGGAAAAAAATAAGGAATTATTTTCTGTCGCACTCTGTGATAGACTGCATCAGCCGTACAGAAAATCTCTTTACCCACACTTTGAAATTCTTTACAAAGCTGCGATGAATGCAGGAGCAGCCGGTTGCTGCATCAGTGGCGCCGGTCCATCTGTGGTTGCTTTTTGTTTTGAGGGTACAGATGAACTTATAAAGCAATGGACATATACTGTAAGAAAGCATAACCTGATCGGATCAATAAGAATCATAAAACCGGGCGGTAAAACCACCTGGAAAGTTTGTTGAAAACTTTTTTTGTAATAAAATATCAGAGAGGTGTATTCAATGTATTTTATCGTAATTGGATGTGGGAAAGTTGGCAGTCAGGTCGCAAAATTTCTATCCGAAAATCATAACGTTGTCGTGATTGATAAAAATCCCGCAAGTTTTCAGGCATTACAACCGGCATTTAATGGTATCACCATAACAGGAAATTGTGTCAATCTTGATGTTTTGCGAGACGCCGGAATTGAAAGATGTGACGGGATAGCAGCGGTTACAGATGATGACAACGTGAACATAGTTGTTGCACAGATTGCAAAAAAGATGTTTGATATCAACAAAAGTATCGTTAGAATTGTTGATCCGGTAAAAAACGAGATATACAGAAAACTTGGTTATGATGTGATAAGCGGACAGAGATTGATTGCGGCTATTATCAGGGATAAGCTTATTGAAAGGGGTACAACCACATATATTGTGGAAAGTGGCGAAATAACATTTCTTGAGAATTTAATAAACGGGAAAAAAGCGGGTACAAGAATTTCGGAATTGAATATACCCGGTGAATTTAAGGTTGTTATTGTTGTAAGACAGGATGGACCTGTAATCCCGGAAGATGGCTATGCTGTCAAGGAAGGGGATCTGGTAATAGGGGTGGCAAGAATGAAGTCTATTCAGAAAATTAAGAAAATACTGGAGATTACATGAGAATTATCATTGTAGGTGGAGGAAAGGTTGGATATTTTCTTGCTGAAAGACTTGCAAGAGCACATTACGTTTCCCTGATAGAGAAAGATAAGCGAATTACAGATGCAATGGCGGAAAATCGGAATATGCTTATCATCAATGGGGATGGCTGTCAGACCGATATACTTATACAGGCAGGGGTAAAAGATGCTGATGTCGTTGCTGCTGTTACCGGGAAAGATGAGGATAATCTTGTAATATGTCAGATTGCAAAGGATATTTTTAAGGTTAAAAGAACTGTTGCAAGGGTTAATGATCCCAAAAACGAAAGGATTTTTTTTCAACTCAGCGTTGATATAGCAATTGACAGCACAGCGATTATCGCAAAAATAATAGAAGAAGAGGTTTCTCTTGATGATATGATCAATCTGTGTGCTTTTAAGAAAGGACAGTTATCCCTCGTTCGAATTGATTTACCGGAAGATGCTCCAATAGTCAAAAAAAGCATGAAAGAACTTCAGTTGCCTGCTGAAGCAATTATTGTTGCTGTTTTAAGAAAAGACCATCTTATAGTTCCGGATGGTGAGTTTGTTTTTCAGCAGGGTGATGAGGTCGTTGCTCTGACCAAGGTTGAAGATGAAGGCGAAATATTAAACGCACTGATTGGAAGAATGTAAAATGAAAAAAAGACTTGAGAGATTTTTAAGAATGCTTGAAAAGGGTATTATCGGTATATCCATAGAACTTGTATATCCTCTGATTGTTACTGTTTCCGCATTTTTCCTCTGTTTGATAATGTTTATTTCGGAGATTTCCAGCAGATGATTCCTGATTTCAGTAAAGACGATATTTCTGTTGTGAGCCACTATTTGGGGAAAATTCTTATTGCACTTGGCATTGCGCAGTTGTTACCAATATTTGTGGGACTTATCAGCGGGGAAATGGCAGCTGTGATTGATTTTTTTATATCAATCATAGCTTGTTTTTCTTTTGGTTCAATTTTACTTTATTTTTCACCTTCTCCGTATGAATTGAACTGGAGACAGGGTATGATAATTGTTGCTCTATCCTGGTTTCTTGCAATGTTTTCTTCTGCTTTGCCCCTGTACCTGAGCGGACATTTTGAATGTTTTCTCGATGCTTGTTTTGAATCCATGAGCGCATATGCAACCACAGGTCTTGTTTTAATACAGGACCTGGACCATCTTTCCCATGCTCATAATGTCTGGAGACATTTAATGTGTTTCATTGGAGGGCAGGGCATAATTCTGGTTGCGCTTGTTTTCTTTTTCAGGGGCGGAGATGCTCTTCGGATCTATATTGGAGAGGCAAGGGATGACAAGATTCTTCCAAACAGTATTACCACTGCAAAATTTATCTGGATGGTGAGTTTTACCTATTTGATTATCGGTTCGCTTCTGCTATGTTTTGTTCTTCTGTTGAATGGCATGCCTTTTTCAAGAGCGTTCTTCCATGGTTTGTGTATATTTATGGCAGGCTGGGATACAGCCGGATTTGCTCCGCAATCGCTCAATATTCTTTATTACCACAACCCGGCTCTTGAGATTGTTACAATCATAATAATTCTTCTTGGAGCAACAAGTTTTGGAGTGCACTATGCTGTATGGACAGGAAGGTTCAGAGAGTTAAAAGAAGACTTTGAGGTAAAGATTCTGATGTTTACTGTATTTTTGACATACCTTATCACCCTTGTTGGTTTTTCTGGCTATGTTATGAGGTTTCCCGATACTTTTTCCTTTTTCAGGTCAACATTTTACCAGGTTATTTCTGCTCATACAGGAGCCGGGTATACCAATATTTATGCATCTCAGCTGGCAGAATGGCCACAGCTTGCGATTTTTGGCGTGATAGTCGCAATGGCTATAGGTGGATGTATGAATTCAACCGCCGGAGGTATAAAGGTTTTCAGAATAGGGCTGTTCTATAAATCGATGAAAAGGGAGGTTAGAAAACTGGCTTATCCTGAAAGTTCATACATAAAAGAATTTTTTCATCACCAGAGAGAGATTTCTGTTGATGATGCAATGGTAAAGACAGCGATGATTATAACAGTATGTTATATTTTGCTTTATCTTTCAGGCGCAATTATTGGCACATTTTTCGGATATGATTTCCTTCTCAGTCTGTTTGAATCGGTTTCTGCTGCCGCAAATGTTGGACTTTCTACAGGAATTACAAGCACTTCAATGCCGGCATTTCTAAAGATCTGGTACATCATTGAAATGTGGGCAGGAAGACTGGAGTTTTTCGCAATATTCATTCTTATAAGATTTTTTGTCAAATTGGTGAGAAGATGAAAAAGATACTGTGTGTGATATTAGTTGGTTTGTTATACCACCCATTTTTTTCCAGGGCTCAGACAATATCAGCGATTATCAATAACCCTGACCTTTTTGATGGCAAAATTGTAACTGTCAGAGGAGAACTGATTGGAGATATTATGACGGGCAAAGGTGGATTCTGGGTGAATATTCTTGATTCAGAAAGTGCCATAGGTGTATGGCTTCCTGATTCAGAAAAGGGAAAAATCAAATTCCTGGGGAAATATGGAGTTCAGGGCGATTTTGTCCAGATTAAAGGAATATTCAATAAAAGATGCATTGAACATACCGGAGACACAGATATTCATGCAATTTCCCTGCAGATTCTAAAAACAGGTATGGAAAAGAATGAGGAAATTCCGGTTGAAAAGGTGGTTTTTGCTTTTTCTCTCGGGATTGTCAGTCTTGCTGCAATAGGCATTCTTCATTTTCTTTCCCGGAAAGAATCCCCTCCTTATGACCTGTGATTTTAAGTTTCACAATCGTTCCTATAAGGTTTTTTAAACTTTCAAAAGACACGGGTATTCCCTGAATACTTCTGCCCAGCAATTGACCGGGATTTTTAACGCTTCTTTTTTCCACAAAAACATCGATTGTTTTTCCTGTAAAACTGGCCATTATTTCGTCTGTTATCTGTTTCTGAGTATCAAGAATAACTCTGTGTCTGCGTTCCTTTTCTTCTTTGCTAACCGTGTCTGTAAATGTTGCAGCTTTTGTCATCGGTCTTGCCGAATATTTGAAGACGAAAAGTTCTGTAAATCTTATTTTTTTTACAGCCAGCAAAGTTTCTTCAAAATCCTTTTCTGTTTCGCCCGGAAATCCGACCATAATATCTGATGTGATTGAAACTTCAGGCATAATTTTTCGTGCTTCTTCAACCACCTGCAAAAATTTCTCTATGGTATATTTTCTGTTCATTGCACGTAGTATTCTATTAGAACCACTTTGAACCGGCATATGAAGATGCCTGGTGATTTTTGAGTTTTCAGCCATAACGCGCAACAGTTTAATTTTTGTATCTTCCGGATGGGATGTGACAAAGCCAATTCTAATAATTCCTTCAATTTTCAGGATATCTTTGAGAAGATCGGCAAAATCATATTGAATTTGAAAATCATTACCATATTCATTCACATTCTGTCCGAGCAGTATCACTGATCTGATACCCTTGCTAACAGCACAACTGATTTCTTTAATAATCGCATCAGGTTTTTTACTCTGGAGCCTTCCTCGCGCAAGCGGCACAACGCAATAGGAACAGAAATTGTTGCATCCTTTTGTAACCGGTACCATCATTGTTATATCTCTTTTTGATGGGATACACTGGATAAATGGCGAATCAGTTTCACCTGTCTCAATAATAATTTTCCCTGGCATGTAATTATCCAGAATTTCCGGTATTTTAAAAAGATGATTCGGTCCGCAGACCACATCCAGGAAAGGAAGATTTTTCAGAATTTTCTCTTTATGCAGATTTGCAGTGCATCCTGTCAGGCAGAATATTGTTCCTTTTTCTTTCAGATGTTTGTTGCTTTCCAGAAAAGAAGTGGCTCTGTTTTCGGCTTTCTGTCTTATGCTGCAGGTAACAACGATCAGCGCATCCGTTTTATCCAGGGTTACTGCTTCTCTCCAGCCAGATTTTTCAAGCAGCCTGCGCAATCTTTCGGATTCGGCAAAATTCATCTGGCATCCATAGGTTCTGATAAAAAAGGTTTTTCCCATCTCAGATAGATCTCACTTTCCTGAAACTTCTTTTATGAATAATGCTGTTGCGGAAATAAAAAGCCCTATCCACGAAAAAATATTGATCAGGATGTTTATACCAATGGTAATATTCATAACCTGCAGGTTGAAATTGCAGGGTTCGAACCCCAGACTGATTGTTTTTGCAAGTATTCCAGCTGCCCAAAACCTTTCAGGAATAACCAGTGCAAGAATTTCTCCAGCTGTGGTTCCTATAAAGAAACTGAGAATCAATATCGCAATATATTCCACGAACCTCATCTTCATATTTTACTTTTAATGTTTTTTAAGTCAAAATTATTCTCAATCTGTTTGACGCTGATGATATTTGTAATAATACTACTGAAAAAAGGAAACAGATATGGAATTAATATGTCTCACACCAGAACACCAGATGTGTTTTTTTGGTTATTACGACAAGAAACAGATGAGTCCTTCCGGGAAATACTTTGTATTTCTCAAAGTGTACTTTCAGGACAGGCAGCCCGGTCCGCAGGACCCAGCAGAGATCTTTGTCGGTGAAATCGATGGTAAGAATTTTGAGAAAGTTGATGAAACTTTTGCCTGGAATTTTCAACAGGGTTGTATGCTTGGCTGGTTAACAGATGATGAGATTATTTATAATGTCAGAATAAAGGAAGAATTTCATTCAAAAATTTTCAATATCAGAACCGGTCGGTTCAGGATTATAGAAAGACCTGTCAGCTGTTTTTATCCGGAAAAAAGAATTGCCCTGAGTCTTAATTATTCAAGACTGGACAGATGGCGTCCTGGATATGGATACAAAGGAGTTAATGACAGGTTTGAGAATGAAAAATGGCCTGAAAATGATGGAATTTATTTTGTTGATCTTGATAAAGGAGATTGCAGGTTGATTGTGGCTCTTTCCAGAATGCTAAAATTCAGAAAAGAAAAAGAAATCTATAATTCCTATGGATGGTTTAATCATACGCTGTTCAGCAGGGACGGGAAAAGGTTTTGTTTTGTGAATAGATGGAAGGAAAAAATTGAACATGTTCACAGGACAAGACTTATAACATCTGACCTGGAAGGAAAAGAGGTTTATGATCTTCTGGGATCGTACCTTATTTCACACTTTGACTGGAAAAACGGGAAGGAAATACTTGTCTGGGCAGAAATTGAAAATGAAAGAGGATTCTGGCTGGTTGAAGATATGACAGGAAGTTTTACCAGGATAAGTGATAAAATGCAAAAAACAGATGGACATTGTTCGTTTTCAAAAGATAAAAAGTTTATCCTTTATGACACATATCCCATTGAGGGATACAGGTATTTGAAAACTTTTGATATGGAAAAAAAACAGGAGTTTATTGTCGGAAAATTTTTTTCTCCTCCGGAAATCACCGGTCCTATCAGATGTGACCTGCATCCAAGATGGGAAGATGCCAATGTTATTACTTTGGATTCCGTTCATGAAAACTATAGAAGGTGTTATCTTGTAAGGATTTGATTGATTGCAAAAGTCTATTCTATAATTACAGATATTTTTTTCAGGGAGGGCATATCGCTGGTTTGAAGGCAACAGTTCGAGCTCTGAGGAACAGAAATTACAGACTGTTTTTCCTGGGCAATGGCATTTCTTTTATCGGCACATGGATGCAAACAGTCACAGTTGGATGGCTTGTCTATAAATTGAGTCGTTCCTCATACATACTTGGTTTGACTGGAGCTTTTGGTACACTCCCGATACTTTTATTTTCAATTTTTGGCGGTTATGTGGCGGACAGAACCAGCAGATACAGGATTATTCTTGGAACACAGACGCTTGCGATGATTCAGGCGTTTTCTCTTGCATTTCTTACACTGTCAGGAAATATAAGGGTGGTCCACATTTTACTTCTTTCCTTCCTGCTTGGCACGATAAACGCTTTTGATATTCCTGCAAGACAGTCGTTTGTTGTCAATATAGTTGAGAAGAAAGAAGATCTGCCAAATGCTATTTCTCTTAATTCATTTCTTGTTAATGGAGCAAGGCTGATCGGTCCTTCAATCGCAGGGGTGCTTGTGGCGTCCGCCGGTGAGGGAATATGTTTTCTCATAAATGCGTTGAGCTATGTCGCGGTGATTGTGGCTTTGCTATTAATGGATTTGAGGAAAATCACATCAGCTGCAACTGTGGAAAACAGCACAGGTGTATTCGAAAAACTGAAGGAGGGGTTCAGCTATGTCAGAGATTTTGTTCCTGTTCGTACAGTTATAATTTATGTTGCGTTTTTCAGTATTTTTGGCATGTTCTATGGGGTATTAATGCCTGTTTTTGCAAAAGAGGTTTTCTGTGGAAACGCAAGAACACTTGGTTTTCTCGTGGGAAGCGGCGGACTGGGAGCGATTACAGGAGCAATTTATCTCGCTTCCAGAAAAAGCCAGACCGGACTTGGAAGAATTATTCATTTTGCCGGACTTATTTTTGGGATAGCACTTATTCTTTTCTCTCACTGTACGTTTTTTTGGATTGCGGTAATTCTGCTGGTGATTGTGGGTGCAACAATGGTACTTCAGATTGTAACCGCAAATATTATTATCCAGACCCTTGTACCTGACGAGAAACGAGGCAGGGTGATGAGTTTCCATACACTTGCCTTCATGGGTACTGGACCGATAGGTTCCTATCTTGCCGGAATTTTAGGGAAAATAGTCGGTATTCAGAGTACAGTACTGGTGAGTGGGTTATTGTGTGTTATTGGAAGCATTGTTTTTAAAAAGCAGTGCCTGTCCTTTATATCAAAAAGTGGCGATTCTGATTTTACCGGCAGGGTATTTTTTTAATTATCACCCATGATACTTGTTGGTGATTGGCATCCTTCTGTCTTTTCCAAATGCTCGTGGAGTAATTTTTATCCCTGGCGGTGACTGTCTTCTTTTATATTCGCTGCGATCGACCATTTTCACAACTCTTTCAACAAGATTTTCATCGAAACCTTTTCTTATTATTTCGTTAACACTTTTATCCTGCTCCACATACAATTTAAGAATCTCATCAAGTATTTCATATTTCGGAAGTGAATCAGCGTCTTTTTGATCCGGTTTTAATTCCGCTGTTGGTTCTCTTTCTATGATACTCTGTGGAATTACCTCTCCGGAAGTATTTCTGTACTTTGCCAGTCTATAAACAAAGGTTTTGAAAACATCTTTGATGACCGCAAACCCGCCAGCCATATCACCATAGAGCGTTGAATAACCGGTGCTTATTTCGGATTTGTTTCCGGTTGTCAGCACAAGATATCCGAATTTGTTAGAAAGTGCCATGAGCAAATTCCCTCTGATTCTTGCCTGAATATTTTCTTCTGTGATATCCGGTTGGGTATTTTTAAAGCAGGGCTCCATTGTTTTCAGATAAGACAGAAAGATTTGCTCTATGGGAATTTTAATCATCTGTATCCCAAGATTTTCTGCGAGTTTTTTTGCATCATCCTCTGACCTTGAAGAAGTGTATCTTGATGGCATGAAAACGCAGATTACCCTGTCTTTTCCAAGCGCATCCACAGCAATTGTTGCAACAAGCGCAGAATCAATACCGCCGCTTAATCCAATAACAACTTTCCTGAATCCATTTTTCTCAACATAATCTTTCAATCCAGTAACAAGAGCCCTGTATACTTCTTCCTCAATTGAAAGATGCTTTGAAATTAAAACCGGCAGAACCTTTCTTTTTCTTTCATTGAGTATAAACTCCTGCCTGGTTTCGAAATCTTTACTTGCAACATCAATGTCTGCAATCATCAGATTTTCTTCAAATGCTGGGGCTCTTGAAATTATTTTCCCTTCCGGGGAGACCACAAAGCTCTGTCCATCAAAAACAAGTTCATCCTGACCGCCAACAAGATTCGTATAAACAACAACAGTACCATTTTTCTTTGCAGCCCTGATGACTATTTTTTCTCTCAATTTTATCTTTCCCATATGATAAGGTGAGGCATTTATATTGATAATTAAGGATGCTCCTTTTCTTGATTGCTGTTGAATGGGTTCGTTATCCTGCCATATATCCTCACAAATACTAACGCCAAAAATGTATTTACCACTTTTTGTTTTAACTCTGTGCACAGGATTTTCATTGCCGGAAGTGAAATACCTCATTTCGTCAAAGACACCATAGTTGGGAAGTAATTTCTTATGATAAACTGCTTTGATTTTTCCCTGATTTATAATAGCAGCTGCGTTAAATATTTTTGAACCGGCTTTATCAACAAATCCAATTACAGTGATAATATCTCCTATTTCTCTGGCAATATCCCTGACTGTTTTCAAATTCTCCCTGACAAAGGAATCCTTCATCAATAGGTCCTCAGGAGGATATCCCGTGATGGCAAGTTCAGGAAATGAGATAATATCAACCCCATAATCAATGGCTTTTGACACATAGTCAAGGATCTTTTCCTTGTTTCCTTTGAGATCTCCAACAGTTGAATTTATCTGCCCACACGCAACCCGCACGGAAATCTTTCCCATTTTATCTGGTCCTTTTTGAGAAACCCGCTTAATATAGTATACTTCTGTAAAGAATGATATCCAAATACAGTCGCAATAAAATTTGTTTGTTGATGCTGTTTTCAGCAAACATGGTACTGCCGATTTCTGTTTCAGACATCGCAATTTCAATTTGCAGAGCGGCAATTGAAAAGTATCTGATTGAAGGGGAAAGGCTGAAACCCGCAAATCTTCCAGAGATTTTTAATAAAAAAATCCCTGTTTTTGTTTCCTTGAAAAAGGGAAATCAAACAAGGGGTTGTGCCGGGACATTCCACAGAGATAAAAGTTTAGCAGAGAATCTTGTTGAATTTTCAATTATTGCAGCAACACAGGATTTCAGACACAGACCCATTGATAGAAATGAGCTGAAAGATATTAAAATACAGATAACGATTCCAGGAGAAATAACAGAAATTCCTTCCATTAATTTTTATAATCCTGAGATAGAAGGGTTTTTTGTTGAAAAGGATTCAAAAATAGGGATTGTCCTTCCAAAAGAAGCAAAAACATCCCATTATGCATTGAAGATTGCTTTGAGAAATGCTGGATTGCAGAATGTAAATGAGGTAAGGTTATTTAAATTCAAGGCACAAATCTTTATTGAGGAGGAAAGATGAAAAAGATTCTTTTACTTATAGTCTTTATCTTTACCTTTTTCTGTTATGGAGATACTGTTAGCGGAATTATTACAAAAAGCGATGGAAAACCAGTTGCAGGAGCAAAAATCAGTATTTTCAATACAAGAACTAAGACTCTTGTAAATAGTGCGTTTTCTGATAAAAATGGAAGATTTATTTTTGAAAATCTGCAGCCAGACTATTACAGAATTGTTGTTTCAAAGACAGGTTACTGCGAAGGAAACTCCGGGAGAATAGAAATTAACAATGAAAAATTCGGAGTTCAAAAAGTGCAAATTATTTTGATGAAACCAGGTTCAATCAGTGGTTTTGTGTATGGTATCGATTCGAATCCTATCTCTGGTGCAGAGGTTATTTTAGGTACAAAAAAGGCAAGAACGAATGAAAAAGGATTTTATAAAATTGAAGGTTTAAATCCTGAATTCCACCATGTCGTTTCTGTTTATGCTCCTGGTTTTGTTAAAGAATGGAAAGGTTCTGTTGAGGTTAAAGAAGGCAAAGAAACAGCAGGGATTGATTTTATTCTTTCTTTTGCTGGAAGAGTTAAAGGGATTGTTGTTGATTCAGAATCAGGAAAACCTGTGAGAGGGGTTCAGGTGAGTTGCTCAGGACCTGTTTTTGTTTCAGGGCTGACGGATGTCAATGGTGGATTTTTTCTCGATAATCTCAAGGAAGGTTTTTATACCCTTCATTTTTATCGACAGGGATACGAATATTTTCAATTAACATTCAATATTATAC
>CAZHJN010000029.1:0-25300 GCA_964532995.1 uncultured bacterium | reverse complement strand
ATTTCTCATTTTTTTCTCCTTTTTATAACGATACCTTTAATTTTTGCAAAATTGATATAGTCAGCAAGCATTTCTTCAAGCAGTTGCGGGGTGTTCAGCTTATAGGGGCATCTCCGACTGCAGGCATAACATTTTTTACATTCTTCAATTTTCATCATCCTTTCCTGCCACTGGGGCTCAAGAAGCTTTCTGTATGGAGACCTTCTTAAAAGAAATTTCATTCTTGCTGCCATGGGGATTGGTATTTCAACGGGGCAGGGCAGACAGTAACCACAACCTCTGCAGAAATCTTTTCCAAGTGTTTTTCTTTCCTGGAGTATTTTTCTTTTCATCTTTTTATCAAAAGGTGGAGGATTTCCCACCAGTTTAAGAATCTGTTTTAATTCTCGCATTCTTTGAATTCCCCAGATGGGTATTACATCTTCAAACTGCCAGAGAAACGAGAATGCCAGATCAATATCTGTTAAAAGTCCTCCGCAAAGGGGTTTCATCGCAATGAAACCAATATTTTTCTTTCCTGCAAGTTCAATGAGTTCAATTTCTTTTTCAGAAGATAAAGCGGATAATGGATACTGAATAACATCGTATAGATTTGATTCTATCGCCAGTTTTGCATTGGACAGTCTGTGTGCTGTTATTCCTATAAAATTTGTCATTCCCTGTTTTTTTGCTGCTATCAGTCCAGCATAGCCTGAATTTTCATCTGCTGGATCCGGAAGTTTTTCCGGATTGTGAAGTTGAAGAATATCAACATAGTCTGTTTTCAGCTGCACCAGGCTTTCTTCAAGAAGTTTCAGCACCTGGTCCTTTGTTTTACCATGTACCTTTGTTGCAATTATAACATGCTGTCTTTTACCCTTAAAGGCAAGACCGAGTTTTTGTTCACTGTCAGTGTATGCGCGGGCTGTATCAAAAAAATTGATACCTGCATCAAAGGCACTCTGAAGAATTTTCACTCCGGTTGAAAGAGTGGTTCTCTGTATCGGTAATGCGCCAAAACCAGCCCTGCTGACATTCAATCCTGTTCTTCCAAGCGTGGTATATTCCATTATCTAACCGGTGACCAGATAAATCCTCTTCTGTACATGCCTCCGATTTCGGCGTCATTGAGAACTCTGATCGTGATTAAATTTTTTCCTGGTTTTACAAGTTTTGTTATATCAAGATTAAAATCATGTTCTCCCATCCACCAGATTCTGTGAGATTTATGTCCTGCGTACTCTCCATTTACCCAGACCCAGCCCTCATTTATTACGCCCCCGCAATAAAAGTTTATGGGTTTACCAATCCATTTTGAAGGAATATCCACCCAGAACCTGTACCAGCCATAACCATCATAGTCATGACCCACACTGTCTTCAGGTACATCCTGCTGGTCCCAGAGATAAAAAGTATTTTTTGTTTCCCATCCTTTATCGTTAAATTCAGGAAGATACCACTGTTTTATAATACCTTCGTTGAATTTGTCTCTTTTGAATTTTGCTTCAACAGGTACCGGTGCAACAAGTATGCCGGATTCACCATCTGTCAGTTGATCAAGCTTGCCAAGTCTGATCTCCCTTCCTTTTGTATAACACTCCCATTGATTGGTAAAACCACCTTTGCCGATGAGAAATTCAGAAATTTCATTGAGCTTTTTCTGGGCTTCAATCATTTTTGTTGCTGATTGCTTTGCTCTTTTATAATCAAGTTTCATTTCGGCATCGTGCATATTTGCCCATGCTTCCAGATTTTCAACAATGAGCTCAAATATCTTGAAACGCTGTTTTTCCTCTTCTGTCATTGTAGCTTTTTTCGCCTGTTCATAATGCTTGTGGATTGAATTTACAAAGTCAACAGTGTAAACACGGGTAAGGAGCCAGTCCTCGTGGATATGGAGATTGGCTTTCAGAAGAGCATCCTCACATGCATCCCACCATGCCTGAATATAAGGACCTGCCTCTTTACCAAAGAATTTCTCGTAAAAATCTTTTTTTAATGCCTGGACATCAGTATTAACATCCCACATGAGTTTTGCGCATGTATAGTAGCTTATCCAGGTTGCCATCATTGCATTGCTTCCCTGCCTGCCAAAACCCTTCAATCCTATCTTTTTATAAATAGGTGCATTTATCGCAAAGTTTGCAACGTCTCTTTCCGGTACAAAACCACTGACAAGAAGTCCCGGGGTATAATCATACAACCACACATGCTTGCTGAGATTTGTCCATTGTTTAAGTATCTCCATCATTTCAATCCTTCTCCAGCAGGCAGTTGAGTCATTTGGATGAAGCACGCAGCAGCTTATGGGTGCATACATAACGACCATGTTCGGTCTCAGTTTAACGCCCTGCGGAGGAATTTCTCTCAGGGCATACGCAGCAACCGAAACCCATTTATCAGGGAATGTATCTGCGATTTTTGCAGCAAAAGAAAATACTTCTTCGCTCTGCATGGTTTTATGTATATAATTCGGGTACTTAAAATTCTGGCTCCGAGCAAGACAGGTTTCGCAATAGCAATAAGGGGTTCCATCAGGCGGTGAGATTCCTATGCCGATTTCACTTACATTTGGATATTTCTTTTTTCCCTCAAATGCTTCCTTCACATTTTTTATGTATTCGGTTTGCATCTGTTGATTTGACAGACACAGCATTGTCCAGGAAGGAGAACTTTTTGCCGTAACATTTCTTTTTCCGGTTTTATCCATAGCATAGAATTCAGGATGGGTTTCAGCATAGTCTTTTGGAGGAAGAGGCTGGGCAAGATATCCATCCCCTGGCACCGGGTAAAGTTTTTGACCGCCTGTATAATCAGAGCTGAACCCAACTTTTTTTCCCCACTGTGCATGAATTTTTCTGTTCTCTGCTGAAAGACCCCATCTTCCATCAAGCCAGGTTCCTCTCATCGCAAAATCGGGTTTTGCTTCAATGTTAATCGCCGGAGCGGAAAGATTTTTTGTTCTCGGTACTATTTCGCCCCAATCTCCTGGGAAAAACCAGCGGCATCCGAGTTTTTCTAAAAAAGCGTATGCTGCGTATATCGTACCCTGATATGGACCATCTTCATTTCCGGCTATAAAGATGCTGTTTCCGGTGGTTTTTATGACATATCCTTCTTCCTCGTAAGCATCTGGCCTGATTGAAGGGTTAAATCCAGAAGGTATTTTTATTTTGTTTTTACCTGCTGCTTGAGTATGTCCTGTATAAATCAATGTCTGGATTTCCTTAGGAATTTTTTCATTCTCAGTTAGGATCGGTAATTCAGCATCAGAGATTTTTCTTATGTATTTTTGTATTTCGTTTGCAGCTTCAAAAGCTTTTGGACGCTTTATTTTAGCGTCCTGCGGCAGGACAATTGCCGCCACCGGTATACCATCTTTTATCAGAGGAATATTCGCTGGTTTTGTGCTATCTTTTATGCCTGCAAGGACAACCATCTGCATGACAAGCAAACTTATAATAGACTTCTTCATATCCTGCTTCCTGTTAAGCAATCGAACAACCGCAGGCTAAATAAATTCCTGAGGCGTGTTTTCCAACACAGCTTGTTTTCTTCTTAAGTTCATGCTGGGAATAATAACTGATATAAAGTCTTCCTTCATAGATAATTGAGCCGCAGTACGAAGTATCACCACCGCTTGGAAGAATGACAGCGGGTTTTAAAATCATGTTTTTTGTATCAAGTTCCATGATCGCTGTTTTTGGTGTGCAATCGGTTTCATTCTTTATGTATGAGTAAATTTTTTCATCAGGCCTGAGGAATATTCTTCCGGAGCAGTATATTTTATTTTTGAATTTAAAGATGTGAGGGCCCCGTACGATCAGATTCATTGTATATCTTTCCCATTTCTCAAAAGGATATTTTGAGATTGCGATAACAGGCGTTTTGCAATCTTCTCTTCTGACAAAGGCATAGCAGGTGTCACCTTCAAACAGAAGGTCTGCCTCATTTGCATGGTCTTCTTTGACAATGGTTGAAACATAATCAAATTTCACTCCATCTTCAGACCTGAACAGAAAAGTTCCTCTATCCTCCGGCATTGATCTGCAGGTTGTCGCATAAATAACATTTTTATAGTTTCTTATTCTCCAGAACCTGAGATTGTAATTTTCAATTTTTATCGGTTTAGAAAAATTTTTTCCATCCTCTGAATACGAAATATAAGCACTCACCCAGTGCCTGAAAAATTCAGGATGGTCTGAAACAGCGAAAAATAAAACACCCAGCTTTTTTCTGAAAATAAAAAGTTTCGGGTCCCTGCTGTCCGGTAATCCTGGAAATTTTTGAATCAGATTCCAGTTTTTTGCATTTTTTGATGATATCACATAGATTTCGCCTCTGCCTTCAGGCGCATGTTTTGTTGCGTGTCTGAATGTAATATAAAAACTGTTTTTGAATCTTGCAATGTCTGTGAATGCATTATGATAACCATCCCACCACACACACTTTACTTCCATTTTTTTCTCCGGTAGTTGTTTTAATATACCAGAGTTTCAGAAAAAATCAAGATATGCATTTTGCTCGATAATGTTTTTCAATCCGGTGTTTCTGGCCTGTTCAATGGCATCTCTGTATTCATCTGCAGTGATGCGTCTGTTAATGCAATCAGGAATATCACCATAAGGTCTGTACTGTGCCATGATGTTTACATAAACAGAGGGTGAGATCTCGTTTTTGAGAAAAGAAAAAATTTCTTTGCTTCCTGCAATATTTTCAGGAAGTACAAGATGTCTTACAAGAAGACCTCTTTTAGCGATACCATTTTCAAGTTGTATGTTTCCTACCTGTCTGTACATTTCTTTGACAGCCTCCCTGCATCTATCAAAGTAATCAGGAGCACCTGAGAGAATAGATGCGGTTTCAGACTTTGAATACTTTATATCAGGCATATAAATATCAACCAGCCCTTCCAGTATTTTTATAACATCAATATTTTCATAACCTCCGCAGTTGTAGACAATAGGTATATTAAGTCCTTTATCTGAGGCAATTTTTATGGCCTTTACCAGTTGCGGCAGATAATGTGTTGGTGTCACAAGATTTATATTATGACACCCTCTTTTCATCAGATGCAGCATGATTTCAGCGCATTCTTCAATTGAGGTTTTTGTTCCGAGACCTTCAAGAGATATATCATAATTCTGACAGAATTTACATCTCAGATTACACCAGGTTAAAAAGATCGTTCCTGATCCACCCGTTCCCACCAGCATTTTTTCTTCTCCAAAGTGGGCGCCATAACTTGAAACACGCAGATCGGCTATCGCACGGCAGAACCCTTTTTCACCTTTTATCCTGTTTGTTCTGCACTTTCTCGGGCACAGGGTACATGATTCAGGAATTTTTTCAAGTTTTTGAATTTTTTCCTGAAATCTGTCTTTATCCAGGTTTTTATATGCCGGTATAAAAGCCATTTTTTAGTTTTCAATCAGAACGATGTCATTGATTTAAAGTATAAATAATTTATTCATCATTATTTTTGCTGTAAAATTTGATGATTGATTCTGAGTGTTTTATCATCCAGTCAACATTAAGACAATCCTCAAGACTCTTTCTATTCCTTTTAAAAAAGTCAATAATCTGTTTTTCGTTTTCAATTGCGCGTGCAATCTGATTTTGTCTGAGAGCAATCCATGTTTTCTTTCCCATAGATATGTATTCGAGCCACAAAAGATATCTTTCATTAAGAGGAACCTGTAAAAGATTGAAAATTGATTGGGCTGTTTTAATAACATCCTGTGGCAGTTCTTTTTCCTCATTTAGCCTATAAGAAATATTTTTCATGATATTTTGTAGTACTTCTGCCCTTTCTCCTGCTATTGCTCTGTAAAATTCTCTGATAATTTTTTCAACCGGCTTTTTGTTTTCCCAGAAAAGCCGGGAAAGATACGTATAAAATCTACCGTCTGGCCAGAATCCAGGGTACGGTGGTGAACAGTCATAAAAAACCCTGATACCATACTGGATAAATTTGTTTATTTCTTCTTCAACCAGCTGCGGGTCCGGATGATATAAGTACCGCTGCCTGTCGTTTTTTTCTGTTTCATCGTGGAACACCAGTTGATAGTAAGAAAAAAGTCCTGGTCGTGAACCGCATTTTTCAAGATAGGGTAACCATCTGGAAATTAAAATTCCGTATTCTCTATCATCAGCAGGATTGATTGGTTCTGGTTCAGGGTATCCTTTCCCAAGTGTAAGAGTGGATTCTTCAAACCCGGGATCATAGAATCTATGTTTATAATGTCTGAGGTAAGGACAGAATATTGTATAGGTGTTTGAAGAAAAAGGCAGCATTTTCTCAGGAAGATGGAGCATATTGGAGTAACACAAAAGTTCCACCGGTAGAAATCTTCCGATTGCAGCTGATAATTCAATGCTGAGCTGATAGAATATTTCATATGGCGTTTTTTGCCTGCACCTATCGCACTGGCACCAGTTGTTGATGCCATCAAGTGGCCAGAGGGAAAATATGTATGTTTCAGGATGTTTTTCCACAAAGTCCCTTATTGACTGTATTAAAAACTTTCTTAAATTTTGATTTGAGTAGCACGGTTGTATTTTGGACATCCATTTTTTAGCAATATCCGGAGAACCTGTTCGGTTGCTGAGACATCTTTTTCCATTGCGAAATCCCATGAATTCTGGATTTTTTGAAAGAAATGATTCAGGAACAAAAAAGTCAATTGCATGACAGCCTATCGCTAAACGAATTCCATAGATATTGCATAATTTTATGAATTCCTGTTTTTGCACAAAGTTTTCCCAGTGCGCAGCATTGATATCAAGCAGATTCCAGCCATTTCTTACCATCCATTTCAGAAATTTTAATGCAAAATCCTTATTCTCATTTTTGGGAGAAAATTCAAATCCTCTGAATGGAACAAGGGGTCTGTGAATTTTTTCAATGTTTCCTGATTGTTCAGCAAAAAAAACATCTGTTTCTGCTGTTCCATACCATCTGACACCTGTAATTTCCTTAACAGTTTCATAAAATCCATATAAAGCACCTTCAGGTCCGCCGCCGATGATCCAGATTTTGTTTCCATCACAAAAAATCTGGCTTACCTGTATGCTATTTTCCCATTCGCATAACTGATCAAAACTCTTGAAATCTTTCATCTGTGTTGGCATTGCGATTTTGATTTTTTCTTTTAACCGGTCAGGTATCTCTGCTGGAGAAGACAGGCTGATTATATTGATATCCAGTTCAGGAACTGAAATTTTCTTTTTCCTGCAAAGATACAGTATATCAGCCAGTTCCCTGTTTAAGAAAATTTTTCTGCCATTGTCAAGATTTGAATATTCAATGATCATGATATGCTCCTTATCATAATATCATCATATCAGATACCAATTTTCATTTCAATAATAAACAAAAGTGGCTGCAGGTCCGTCGAAATGATAGTTTCAATGCACTGTGACTGTGTCAGAGAGTTCTCACATATGATAATATAAATGAAATGGATGAGGGGAGAGAAAAATGAAAATTAATGTAGAGGGTAAGAAAAGGACGTTTCTTGATATTGATTTACTTACGCAATGGGATAACAGTATTTATCAGAGAGTCATCCAGCCGGAAAAGGTTGAAATAAAAGGTCTTGAACCGGGGCCTCCCGGAAGCTGGGATAGCGGGCTTACGACAATCTGGGGAACAGTTCTAAAAGAAAATGGTGTATTCAAAATGTGGGTATGAATGGGATGATGAATAGAAAAGCGCTTGTTTTTTTTCTGACGATATGCCTGCTTTCTGTTTCCTGTTTATGCCAGGAAAAAATTATTGAATTAAAAGATGTGGTACAGGAATTCCAGAAAAACAATTTTGAGCGCGTTATAGAACTGGCGGATAAAGCAATCGAGCAGGGCGCTCAGCAACCGGAGTTTTATTTTTATCTGGGTTCTTCTTATGCCAGACTGTCAAAAAATTCTGATGCCATAAGTTCCTTGAGAATATTTCTCAGCAGGGCAGATTATTCTAAAAGCGTATGGTTATTAAGACAGGCGTTTCAGAGTCTCATTTCAATTCATAAAAATAATAAAGACATAAAATCAGTAATGGATGATGGTAATATGTTTTCTGAAAAATCAAAAGAGAGCCGACAGAAAGAACAGCTGGAGAGTTTTCATAAAAATGTCCTCGTTGAAGCCTTAAGGAAAATTGGCAATCAGAAAGCGTCAGCAAATGACTATGCTGGAGCAATAGAAGCGTACAAAAAAGTTCTTGAATATAAGCCCGATGATTCTTCTGTGATAAACAGGATGGCTGTCTATTACAAAAATCTTGGTGAAAATGATCTTGCAGTTGAATACTATCTCAAATCTGCTGCGTCCTGGAGTGCCTGGTCAAGCAAGATTTCACCCCTTATTTCTGCTGTTGAAATATTATGGGAAACCAACAGGATTGAAGAGTTTTCAAAAAAAGTTGAAACAGATTCGATATCCTATAACATTTTAATTGCAGCAGGTGAAATCAAAAAAGGAAAGTATTCAGAAGCATTTTCACGACTGAAAAAAATTGAGGATACAGTTGGTTCAAATGGAAGTATTTCTGAACGACTTTTGAGAACATTTTTTACCAGAAAGCCTGGTGATCCATGGTTCCCTTATTTTTTCATAATTAATTATCCGCAAAATTCGGCTTCGCCATGGGCAATTAAAATGATTTTGAATCTTGCAAGAAATAATACTGAAATTGAGAAATTGATAAAGGATAAAATGTTACCGGTTCTTGAAGAACTTGTTGAAAAAAGTACAGATCCGGATATTCGCAGACTTTTTCCAAGGATTGTTGATATGAAATTTTTGGGTATGGTTGAAAGCAGGGAAATTTATGAGGAAAAAATAAAACTCCTTGAAGACTTCAGCGCAAAATACCCTGATGATCCGATAATACCTGAAATTTTAAGAAGGCAGGCGGCTATATATGTGGTTAACCTTTCAGACTACAGAAAGGGAAAGGAAATCTATTCTTTGCTTGTAAAAAAATACAATCAAAAAGCTTTAACCGTTCAACTTGGTACGTGCCTTATCAATCTTGAGGAATTTGATGAAGCGTTAAATCTGCTCAAACAGTTCATTGAAAATAAGGATACAGGCGAATACGCAAAATTTGAAGCCGCAAAGCTTTTGCTTCAGGCGAATTTTTTTGATGAAGGGATAAGAGTTCTCAAAGAGATTGACGGGACAACAAAAATCAGAGGATTAAAACAGCAGATCAGCAATATTCTCAAAGATTTCCAGCAGTATCTGAAAGAAGATGTATCTGTTGATACCATGGGGAGATTTGTTATTCTTAATTTCAGTCATAAAAATTACTACTTTACAAATTTCGTTTCAATAGCAGAGAACAACCCGGTTCTTTTTCAGGAGACAGAAAGTCTGGAGATTGTGCCTTTCTCTAATAAGAGAGAAAACATTACATGCTTGCTGCAGTGTACTTCAAGGAATGAAATTTCTTTAACAAAACCATACACAATGATTTTTAAAAGGGATGGACTATATCATGCTTCATTCAAAAACAGAATCCCTTTCAGTTCGGACAGATGGAGAAAAATTGAGGGAATTTCCATAATCTACCCGTGGCAGGATGTAACAACAACCCGAGTAAAGGTTGTCCGTGAGTATTCAGTTCAGGATGAATCCGGTATATCAAAAATAAATTTTGACGGGCTTTCGCCGGATATGAAAATTGAAGTTACTTTTTCTTCAAGGGCAGGAAAATTTGAATCAGTTTCACCCGAGTCCACAGGGCCGGGTCCTGGTGGAACAATGGTGTTTCAACCATCAGGTGAAAAACTTGAAATCAGTATAAAATTTAAGCCAGCTCCTGGGCTTTTTGCATATTATCCCAGGGTCAGGATAACGCATCAGACAAAGACTCAATCAGTTTTGAATACAGGTCTTTCAGAATTTTCCTATGAAATGGAGAAAATAGCGATAAACATAATTTTCGATTCCCAGATTACAATATGCTCCATTTTGAAAACAGAAGAGACAATCTATGAAATTGACGAAAAAATTGACATTTAGTCTTGCTGTTCTGGCAATTTTCCCTCTCTGTATGGTTGCTGAAACAGTTTTTGATTTTGAAACCGGGCTTCAAAACTGGGAAAGCGTTTATAATACTCAGAGTCTATCAATGTCCGGCAATTTTGTCAGCAGCGGTTCGCATTCTCTTGCATTGTATCCTTCTGGAGAAAAAGAATCATGGATAAAGGTTGAGGGTGATTTTAACTGGTTGCATTATGATACGCTTGTTTTTGATGTTTATATACCATCCAGAACAAAAAATTATGTTTCACTGGTTTGTTATATTAAGGACAAGAACTGGACCTGGTTTCAGACAGACCTTTTCCGGATTAAGCTTAATGAGAAAAATAGAATTGTTATTGATATTTCTGATACAAGTTCTCAGTGGCAACCATCAACAGGTCTTGCTTCCTTTGATGCCTATACGAAGATAAATATCCGTGAGTTTGGTATAAAATTTTTCTATTACCAGCCATTTTCAGGAACTGTTTACATGGACAGTATGCAGGTGTTATCAAAACCGGCTGAACAGCAGGTTTTTCTTTTCAATTTCAGAACAAATTCAGATACAGTGCTTCAATATGATAAGTTTGAGGCTTCTTTTGAAATACCAGTTATTTTTGACAATCCTTTTGATCCTGAACAGGTAAATATAAGTGCACAGTTTCTTGCTCCATCCGGCAAAAAGATTGATGTTCCTGCATTTTTCTGGCGTGATTACCTGAGGCGGCTTGAAGAAGAAGGAGAACAACTGTATCCTTACGGTAAACATCAGTGGGCTGTTAGGTTTGCGCCGGAAGAAACAGGAGACTACAGATATTCTATTACGGTCAAATTTAATGGCAGAACACACAAATTTGATTGTGGGGGTTTTAAGTGTGTGGTGGGAAAAAATCCGGGTTTTATCAGATGGGATAAACAGGATTCAATGTGTTTGTCCTTTTCAAACGGTAATTTCTTTTATCCTATCGGTCATGTCTTGCGTTCACCTGACGATTTACGGTCTCCATACAGGTACGAATTTCCAACAGATAAAGGTAAAGGTACATTTGCCTACGATGAATATTTTGTGAAAATGAGAGAAAATCTTGAAAACTACATAAGAATGTGGATGGGTGCGTGGTGGGTAGGAGTTGAGTGGACACCCGCATATGCCCAGCACTATGAAGGGATCGGTCGTTACAGCCTTGAAAATTCGTGGAAGCTTGATTATGTGCTTGACATAGCAAGAAGAAATGGGATATACATTGTACTTACACTGATTAACCATGGTCAGTTCAGTATAAGACCAGACGCTGAGTGGTGGGATAACCCTTATAATGTTATAAACGGTGGTTTTCTGAATTCGCCGGATGAGTTTTTTCACAGTGAAGAAGCAGAAAAATGGTTTAAGAAAAGGCTGAGATATATTGTCGCAAGGTGGGGATATTCAACACAGATTGCATTCTGGGAACTGTGGAATGAGGTCGACCTGACAGGTTATTATGATTCAAAAAATGTTAGAATGTGGCACGAAAAAATAATCCCTATTTTGAAAGAGATGGATCCCTGGAAACACAATATCACAAGTCATATATGCAGGCCTGCTGCTGACCCAATGGTGTGGATGGCAAGGGGATTGGAAACGCTTGTCAGCAATGCGTACAGCCAGACAATAGTTGACACGATGACAGAATATTATTTCAAAAGAAAACCATTTGGAAAGCCGATGCAGGTTCATGAATACGGAGTTGGAAGGAATGCGAGGGAACTTGAAAATAATCTTCACGGCGGCATCTGGACCTCATCGCTTTCTCCGATGCTCGGAACAGCACTGTTCTGGTGGTGGCCGTTTATTGATAAGAAAGACCTTTACTTTCATTATAAGGCGGTTGCAAAGTTTCTTGAAGGATTGGACAGGAGAGGTAAAAACTTTCAGCTTTCTTCGGCAAGGATTGTTTCCATATCAGGAGAAAAATCTGCGAAGGCTTCGGTCACAGGAATGCAGAATGAAAATTCCGCCTATCTATGGGTCTACGATATCTCAATATTTAATTCAAGGACACCTTCTGAGAAGGTTGAATTGATTGAATCTGTCAGGCTGGTTTTTGAGTTATTTGAATCCGGTATTTGCTGTGTGGAATTCTGGGATACATATAAAGGTGAAAAGTTTTTATCATTTGAAAAATACTTTTCGGCAGGTGAGTGCGAAATAAATATTCCATCTTTTTCAAAAGACATCGCTGTTAAGATTGAGAAGAAAAAATGAAAAGAATTATAGTGATTGTTGCCATCTGCACCATTTTTATCAGACCTGCAATTTTATTTTGCATTGAGATAACGGCAAAGGTTGAACTGAAAGAAAAAAGGTTGAAACAGTTTCAACCCATTGCAAAGGCAGAAGTGGCTTTTCCGGAAAAGGGTTATGTATATGTTACTGACAGAACCGGACTGAAAGTGCAGTCCGTACGGGTCATTCCGAAAGAAAAGTATAAAAGGAATCTTGTTTATTTCAGGACAAATCTGGAAAACACCTATTATGTGAGATGGATTTCAGAAGAAAAACGAAGTGAAACAAGTATTATTGAGATTCCTGAGGGAAAAGTCATACTTGATGATTATTTGAACCCTTCAGCGAGAACTTCCGGGTTTTGGTTCTGGGTTACAAATCCATGTTTGAGCGGAAGTTTTTCTCACACGGGCAGAAGTCAGCAAAAGATAAATTCACACTATACATCAATAATTCCAGGGCAGAAAACACAGGTAAAGGATGTGCTTTATCAGTATGTTTTTCAGGATCCCGACAATCCAGCGGCAGAAATAATGATTGAGATTCAGACCCAGAGAAGAAAATCCTATTATTTTTCCTGGGGTTCCAATATCATAAACTGGAAAGGTATCAGCAAAATTGCAATGGGGCAATTACCTGAAAAAGGAAGATGGGCGGTTCTGGCAATACCGGTTGAAAAAATGGGTAAGGATGTTGAGATCACCGGTATCGGTTTCTATGATGCGGGAGGAAGGGTATTCTGGGATTATACAACAATTGGAAATCCAGCTCTTGAAACAAGAATTGTTGAATGGAAAAAAAAGGACGGGAAAATCAATGCTTTTTTTGAAAAAGAAATCTATGGACCTTTTTCTTTTTCAGGAAATGAATTCTATGCTGGGGTTTTTGATGCAAACTGCTCAACAGGTGCTGATACATGTATCTGGGATATTGATGGCGAGAAATATTCAGGTAAATATGTTAGTGCGATATTCAAGAGAAAATCATCAGCATATATCTCATTGCTGTGCAGAAATAATAAATCAAAGGAAGAGGATGTTTTTTCAGAAACCATAATCTTTCAAAAAGGGACTCCTGAAGAGGTTAAACTTTTTCTCAGGATTTTGCCCCACAAAAACCTTTTGAATGCGGGCGAAACATTTTATCTGCCTGTTCAGGCGGGCTCTCTGATGTCTGATATTATTCCTGTTGAGGTTTGTGCAAAAGACAGGAAATGGTTGTTTAAATTATTACCGGGCAAAGAAAATGCGCACAATCTGAATCTTATGTTTAATGTTTCTAAACCTGAAAGCCACAGCATTGAAATGAGTATTGGTAATCTAACCGTTACCAGGAAAATTTTAAGGTTTACTGCAATTGAGGATCTGAATGAAAAAAATCTTGAGGGACCCTACCTTGTTGATAAAGATGGAGCAAGGATGGTCGCCATAATTCCTGATTACAGGTTTTCAAATACATCTTCAGAAACTGAAATAAAAAAAATAACATTTGTTGGAGAAATTCCCGGTGGATTTTTTGAAGAGTTGAAGAAACAATATCCATTTAAGCTGGAAGTGGATCAACTGCCATACCCTGAAACAAACAACTATCACGCTATTTTAGACTTTCTGTGGTTGAAAAAGGAAATTGGAGGCAGGGATACTGATACTCTGGTTCTTTTTCCTTCCCTGGATGCTCTTTTGCGAAGGACTCCTGTTGATGAATATACTGCTGCTATTGACGCATGTCTGTGGTTTCTGAGCAAAAGAGCAAAAAAGATTATCTGTGCCACGCCGTTTCCATCCGCTCCATTGCCCGAAATATTCAGGCCATATGCTGAAGCAATTGTTTCACTCTGCAAAAAGAGAAATGTTGTCTGTTTCAATCTGTACCAGGTTTATACAGGAATTCCTGGCTGGGAGTCATTCTTTCAATCTGAAAAAGGAGTTTATAAAAATCTTCCTTCAGATCCCGGAATCGAGATTCTTGTTAAAAGCTTTCTGGATATACTGAATGCTTCTGTAAGATTGAAATAAGAAAAAAAGAGCCAGCACATCATTTATGTGTGTGCCGGTCCGGTTTTTTACTGCTGCTTCTGAGGCGGTTGTTGAGGTTGAGAAAGAGTTGACCTGAATTCCTGCATTGATTTCTGCCATTTTTGCCATTCAGGGTCATTTTGAAGAATCGTTTTCACCGGGTTTATTGCAAACAATAAACAATAGACTTTTTCATATTTTGTGGTAAACTACTTCTGTCTGTGGGTGTGTGTTCTGCGAAAAAAAATAAACTCACAAATTATGCGGATGAAAATAACAAAAGAACTTTTTATTGATGTTGATGAAAAAGGGAGACCTGTATTTCCCGGTTTTATAAGTTATATTGATGATAAAAAGCCGTTTCTTATTCACAGATACGGAAGATTGGATTTTTCTGATGGTTACGATGATTTTTGCGACAGTTTCAGTTATGACAATGGAAAAACATGGACAGAACCGGTTTTGAAATTGAAAAGCTATGAAAAAGGAGAAAAGACAATAAGATATGCTGAGAATACGTGTCTTTTTGATAGAGAAAGAAAAAGGCTTCTGACTTTTATGTCAAAAAGAACATACACGGGAAACCGGATCGAGGTGGATGGTTCCTCCTGTGTTGTTTATGATATTCTTGATATTGAATCAGGAAGATGGCAGGGTGAAAAAGAGATAGGGTTTGATCTGCCGGGTGGTCTTTTTATCAGTTTTTGCTTTCCATTTAAGCTGGATTCTGACACAATAATAATTCCTGCTATCACAAGGGTGGTTGATGAGACGGGTAAGATTGTCCATTATAATGATTGCTGGGCTCCAGCAAATATGTCTCTTACAGTGAAGATGCAGATAAGCAGAGATGGTTCTGTGAATTTTTATGCGGGAAAACCTGTTTGTGTTTCTCTTGAGAAAAGCTCCCGAGGACTCGGTGAAAATACAATAGTAAAATTGAAAGGCGGGAAACTGGCAATGATATGCAGAGGGGATAACAGCATGTTTCCGGAAAAGCCAGGATATAAATGGGTTTGTTTTTCAGATAATCAGGGTGTCAGCTGGTCAGAACCAGAGCCTTTTATTTGTGATGATGGAACGATTTTTGAATCGGGTTCAAATGGGTCTGCGATATTGAGGTCTGAAAAAAATGGAAATATCTACTGGATAGGAAACCTGTGCATTGACGGAAGTCGTGCAAAGGGCAACTGGCCAAGATACCCGCTTGTTATCGCAGAAATAAATGAAGACCCGTTTTCTATAAGAAAATCCGGTATTTCTGTCATTGATACGAAAGCGAACAATGAACCTGAAACTGTGCAGCTTTCCAACTTCAGATTCTATCAGGATAGGGAAAACGGTGATATTATTCTTTTTCTGACAAGGTTTGGAGAAAGAGATATGAAAAACTGGAAGGATGCGGGTTATTACAGGTACAGAATAACAATTTAAGGAGGAGTTATGATTATTGGTGTTCTGAAAGAAATAAAAGTTGAAGAATACAGGGTTGGACTTACGCCAGAGAGTGTTCGGGTTTTGGTTGGAGATGGACACAATGTGATGGTTGAAGAGGGCGCCGGTATTGGTTCGGGTTTTTCAGATTCCTTGTATAAAGAGGCAGGTGCAAAGATTGTCAAAAGAGACGAAATATTTAATTCTGCAGATTTGATTATAAAGGTGAAAGAACCGCAGTCATCTGAAATAGAACTGCTAAAACCAGGCCAGATTGTTTTTACCTTTTTTCATTTTGCTTCAAATCCGGCTATGACAAAGGCGCTTGTCGAAAAAAATATTACCTGTATTGCCTATGAACTTATTGAGGAGGATGGAATCAGACCGATTTTGAGGCCAATGAGTGAAATAGCGGGTAAATTGAGTATACAGCAGGGTATGAAGTATCTTGAAAAACCAAGCGGAGGAAAGGGTATCCTTCTGATGGGAACCGAAAATGTTGATCCGGGAAATGTTGTTATTCTTGGCGGAGGAGTTGCAGGTACTGCAGCCGCAGAGGTTGCTTACAGGCTTGCCATGAAACTTACGATTATTGAAAAGAAAAGCGAAAGAAGAGAGATTTTGAAAAAGGCTTTTCCTTTCAGCGCTGTACTGGAATCAACACATGATAATATTATTGAAAGCTGTAAAAAAGCCGATATTGTGATTGGGTCTGTTTTGATACCCGGACACAGACCGCCGTGTCTGCTAAAACGGAATGAACTTGAATATATGGAGAAAGGAACGGTTCTTGTTGATATTTCAATAGATGAGGGTGGAGTTTTTGAGTCGAGTCATCCGACCACGCACCTGCAACCTGTTTTTGTTGAATCGGGTATTGTTCATTATTGTGTTCCAAATATGCCTGGGATTGTGCCCAGAACCGCAACGATTGCGCTTAATGCCGCAAGTATTGAATTTGCTAGAATTATTGCACGACACGGCGAATCATCTTTTAAGGTCAGTAATGCCATTAAAAAAGGATGTGTGATACTGCGCGGGGATGTTATCGGTCAGGCTATAAAGGAAATTCTTGAAAGCTCGTCAGATTAAAAATTCTTCAGCATCTTTCTGAAGCAATCAATGGTGAAATCAATCACCTCTTTTGATACGCAGAGCGCGAATTTTGTCAGCACAGTGGAATGACCTTCATAGTAGGCATGGACCCTCAACCATATTCCTTTTTCAAGGCATTTCTTATGAAACTGTATGGCTGTTTGCTGATTCTTGAATTTAAGTCCTGATAGAAATCCCTTTCCCTGAAAGGAAACAATAGTATCAGGAAATTCCAGTGAAAGCTGTTTCATTGATTCCTCATAGTACTCTGAAAGTTTTGCTATCTTATTCAAATTTTTCTCAATCAGATTAAGACAGGACAGTGCCATGAATGCTGGCAGCGGAGCATTGCCGTTTGTGCTTATGGCATCGTACTGTTTCAGTAAATCAAGTTTCCTTTTGTACACAATCGCTGAAAGAGGGTGAAAACCCGCTGTAAGTCCTTTTCCAAGTATCAGAACATCAGGAGTTATTTCAAACTGTTTATACATAAATATTTCAGGATACCAGCAGCAGGTTTGAATTTCATCAACAATCATGAGCGCATCGACAGAATCAGTGAGATTGCGTGCTTCCTGAATGAAATCTTTTTTGAGCAAAATCGCTTCCCTGTTCATCATTACAGGTTCAAAGTAAAAAGCGGCAATATTTTTTTGATGCCTTTTGAAAATACCTCTGAGACCATCCATATCATTGGGTTCAACCTGTTCAAAAATCAGATTATCGGAGAAAACCCAGTTCCACATGTTTCTGAGTCGTTGCATCAAAAAATCCGTGCCATGATAATTTCCGTTTAACGATATGAATACCATTTTTTTCAATCCGGGTTTGGTTGCTCTGAAGTAATTGATAGCAAGTTTCATTGATGTTGAACACGCAACTGAGCCTGTTGCTATTCCGAGCAGCACAGTGTTTAATAGATCAGAATTATCTTTAACATCTATCAGATTTTTATCGGGATTGCATATCTGAACCAATTTTTCTGAAAGCTTCTTCACAAAGAAACCGGGGATATTGCTGTGACAGTCCCACGGAATGCTTGTTTTCAATGCATGCTGGAGATTTTTCATAAGGACAGGATGGTCATAGCCCCATGTCATCTGATAATGTCCGGCTGTGGTATCAAGAAATAGTTTTCTTCCTTCTGTTATGTAAAAGACGCCCTTACCGGCAAGAAAATCATCTTTTTCATTTCCGATAACATAAGATTTTTGAAACCACTGTTTTGTTTTCTGCGGAGCCTGCGGTATTTTTTTTATTATTTTTCCGGTGTTTTTTATCAATGTTTTCTGGTCAGCATGTTTCAAAAACCCGCTGGCTGATTTTATGCTTTTCAGGATGGCGTTTTCTTTTTTATTCAAACAAATATCCATCGTATTTTTCCGTTTAAATAGTTATGATTTTTCCTGTCCTGGACGATTCATAGGACATTTCAATAATCTTCTGGACTTTTAATCCTTCTTCAAAGGATGGTGTTACAGGTTTGTCATGCATTATTGAATACAGGAATGAATGCAGACACGCCACATGGGCTCTTATCCAGCCAATACTGAATTTTGCAAGAGGGATTCCTGTTGCATCCTGGTATCTCTGCACGGTTTCTATCTTCTTAAATCCCCTGTGACCTCCCACAGGAGAGTCTGTTTCATTCATATTATAAGCCCGTAACCAGTTTGGTTCCATCGAGTTGAAGGCAATTGCACCATCAGAACCGTATATCTCGAATCTCAATTCGTCATTTGTTCCTGTGGCGATTTTTGATGCCTCAAGAATTCCCGTAGCACCTGAGCTTGTTTCGACCTGCATGATTGCCAGATCGTCTGTTCTTTTGTCCGCTGATGTAAAATTCTTTGCCTGCGCTCGGATTGAAACAAAATTACCCACAAGATGGAGGGCAAGATCTATTATGTGAGAACCAAGGTCCACTAAGACTCCTCCGCCAACCTTTTCAAATTCTGCTTTCCAGCTATAGGCTTTAGCTGTGGGTCTGACGCATGATGAATGAAGATAGAGGAATCTGAAAAAATTTATTCTTCCCAGAAAACCATCCTGTATCAACTGTTTTGCTCTTATTACAGCAGGGAAGAACCTCACCTGAAAAATGACCTGTGCTTTGGTTCCGGATTTTTTTGCCAGTTCCGTAAGTTCCTCTGCCTGCCGGTAACTGAGGGCAAGCGGCTTATCCGTACAGACATGTTTTCCTTCAATCAGAGCAGATTTTATGAGGTCATAATGAAGAAAATTTGGGAGACAGCAGTTGATGATATGAATCTCATTATTTTTTACCAGTTCATAGAAATTATTCGTGGCAAATTCAAAATCCGCCTGTTCAACAGCTTTCTTTCTGGCCTGTTCAAACTCTTCCGCGATGCCAACCAGTTTTACCGGAACTGGTAAATCTTCATAGTAAAGGGGTATTGTTTTATAGGCATAGGTGTGAACCCTGCCAATGAAGCCGTAACCAGCTATTCCAACTCCGTATCTTTTCATCTGTTATTCGTTAAATCCTACTTTATTGAGTGCAAAATCAAAAACAGTGGCGTAAAAACAAGTGTCAGTGTTGAAAGTAATTTTACCACCACATGCAGAGAAGGTCCAGCGGTGTCTTTGAACGGGTCTCCAACAGTATCACCCACGACAGCCGCTTTATGAGCAAAAGATCCTTTTCCGCCATATGCGCCCGCTTCAATGTACTTCTTTGCATTATCCCATGCACCGCCGCCGTTATTGAGTACCAGAGCCAGTATTATGCCTGCTATTGTTCCCACCATCAATGTTGCACCCACTGCTTCAGGTCCCAGCAGTATTCCCACCAGAAGAGGTACTATAACCACTGTCAATCCGGGCAAAACCATTTCTTTCAGTGCTCCTCTTGTGCAGATATCAACTGCCTGGGCATAATCTGGTTTTTCTTTGCCCTCAAGAATTCCAGGTTTTTCTTTGAACTGTTTTCTGACATTGTTTATTATGTAGTATGCTGCGTTGCCAACCGCTCTTATCGCAAAAGCTGAAAAAACAAAAACAAGTACCGCACCGAACATTGCACCTATAAAAACAACAGGTTTTGCAAGATCAACCGATTTCAAATGAACATCTGTAAGATATGCAGAGAAAAGAAGAAAAGCAGCAAGCGCGGCTGAACCAACAGCATATCCTTTTGTGAGAGCCTTCGTTGTATTACCAATGGCATCAAGCCTGTCTGTTCTTTTTCTGATGTTTTCACTTGCGCCCGACATCTCCACAATTCCGCCCGCATTATCAGTGATCGGACCGAATGTGTCCATGGCTAATATATAGGCGCATGTTGCCAGCATTCCCATTGTTGCGACAGCGGTGCCATAAAGACCGCCGTCCGGTAGTCCGGTTGCCTGACCGAGAAAGTACGCGAGAAGCAATGCGATTGAAATTACGATAACAGGAATACCTGTGCATTCAAGAGCAACTGCAAATCCTGAGATAATATTGGTTGCCGGTCCGGTTTCAGATGCCCTGGCGATGGATTTGACGGGTCTGTACCTGTATTCAGTGTAATACTGTGTGATCGATACAAATGCATAACTGGTCAGTATTCCGATCAGTCCTGCAAGGAAAAACAGGGTGTGATACTGAGTCAGAAGAAGTTTTGTTGAAAGCCAGAAACCAATCGTTGCAAGAATTGTTGTTACCAGATAGCCACGATTTAATCCTTTGATGGGATCTTCATCTTCCTTTATTTTTACACTCATAATTCCTATTATTGAGGCAATAAGTCCAAAAGCGCGCGCTACAAGAGGAAATATGATTCCATAAATACCGAAAACAGGAAACAGTGCTATTCCTAGAATCATAGCACCTATGTTTTCAGCTGCTGTTGATTCGAAAAGGTCTGCTCCACGACCTGCGCAATCCCCAACATTGTCTCCAACAAGATCCGCAACGACAGCAGGGTTTCTTGGATCATCTTCAGGAATACCCGCCTCAACCTTTCCAACAAGGTCGGCTCCAACATCAGCGGCCTTTGTATAGATTCCGCCACCAAGCTGAGCAAAGAGAGCAACAAATGATGCACCAAATCCAAATCCCACGATTAAAAGTGGAACTTCAAGGGGATTGGCGGTTCCGCCGTAAAGCAGAAAAATTCCTGATACCCCTAGAAGCGAAAGGGCGACAACCAGTATCCCTGAAACCGCACCACCGCGCAGCGCGGTTACAAGCGCTTCGTTCATGCTTCTTCCAGCAGCAGAAGCGGCACGTGAATTTGACCTTACAGATATATACATTCCCACATATCCAGAAATTGAAGAGCAGAGTGCTCCGAGGATAAAAGCAATGGAAGTATGCCATCCATATGATACCTTGCCGCTAATGGCATATATAAGAAATATGATTACCGCAAGGGTGATTGAGAGAATTGCGATTGTTGAGTACTGTCTTTTTAAAAAGGCTCCTGCGCCTTCCTTAATAGCATTGGCAATTTCCTGCATTTTTTCGTTACCCGAATCCTTTCTGAGGATTTCCAGAGCAAAAAGGAAAGCAATTGCAATACTTGCTATGCTGACCAGCATGACCAGATTGAAATACATTTTACCTCCCTGTGTTTGATAAAAATTGGCAATATTTTAACACCATCAAAAATTTTTTCAAGCGGTTTCGTCCCGCCTGCAATTTTTCATTTGACATCAGGTTCCAATGAAATAAAATAACCTTTCCGAACAAAGGAGGAAAATGAAACTGATTGCGACAGGGTTTGCGATACTTTTTTTTGTTTCCGGAAGCTTAACGGTCAGTGGTTTCACTGTGGTAAAAGGTGGTGTTTCCACCTCAAAGATTGTGATAAGCAGGAGTGCTTATGACGCAAAGGATGTCAAATTTTCAAGATATGCAAAACTTACGCCTGAACAGAAAATCAGTTTTGCTGCTTTTGACCTGCAGAACTATCTGGAGAAGATGAGTGGCGCAAGGATTGAAATAATTCCGGATGATATTTCTGTTTCCGGCAATGTCATATGTGTTGGAGCAAGCAGGGCCACAGAGAAGATTAAAGGATTAAAGATTCCTTCTGGACTTACTGCTGAAAGAAATGAAGAAGGTTATACAATATTCTGCCGGGATAATGTTCTTGTTCTTGCTGGAAATGATGAAGGTCCTTATATGGGGACATATTACGCAGTCGCTGAATTTCTGAAGTTGCTGGGAGTAAGATGGATACTGCCTGGAGATTTTGGCGAGATTGTACCTGAGAAAAAAAATATTGATATAGGTCAGATGAATCTTACGGATAGACCGGCTTTTAAGGTAAGATCGTGGTGGTGTAATGAACCGCAGGATATGTCGGTTCTTCATTCCCTCTGGAAGATCAGGAACAAAATGAGTATTTACGATAGGGATATCATATGTATTCCAGGGGATGGCTGGTTGAGGAGATATCTGCCGGATCCAAAACTTAAGGATACAAGGCCAGAGTTATTCGGAAGAAATTTTAATGGAAGCGTTAATCAATACATGGCAAATCTCATCAATCCAGAAACGATAAAGATTGTTGCTGATAAAATAATCCAGGAATTTAAAAAATCAGAGGAAAAAGGCGAAAGAATAAATTCAATAGGTTTTGCTCCTGATGATGGTATACCGATGGATCACACACCCGAGACAATGAAGTTGAACCAGGGATTTACTGATGTTTTCGGAAGGGAGGGGGTTATAACTGAGCTGTCCATCAGTGAAGAGTGGTTTAATTTTGTCAATAAGGTTGCAGAGGAAGTGACAAAAATTTATCCTGATGCAATCATTACCACCAATGGTTATGCCAACAGATCTCTGCCGCCAGAGGGAATAACACTTCATCCAAATCTTGGTGTGATGGCTGCATTTATATGGGCGGACACATTAAAGCCGGTTACAAGTCCGAAATCCTGGCAGGGTCAGATAATGGCTGCTCAGCTGAAAAAATGGTGCCAGCTGTGTAAAAGGGTATTTCTCTACGAGTATAATGAAAACATGCTGGTATCAGGATTGACTCCTGTTCCGCAGGTAAAAAGAATGTCCGTAAACTATCCTCTTTTCAAAAAATGGGGTCTGATCGGTTTTATAAATGAAACGAGGTTGCCTTATTTTGAAGAAGGTATTGCAACAAGGTACATGAGAGCCCAGCTGATGTGGAATCCGGACGCAGACATCAAAGTTCTTCTTGATGAATTTTACAAAAACTGGTACGGGCCTGCTGCTGGTTTTGCAAGAAATTTCTGGAATTCGTTAGAGGATTGTCTTTTGGAAACACCCCTTCTGGGTCACGAGGACAGGATTCTTCCTTTCGTCTATTCAAAAGAACTCATTGGAAAACTTGAAAAAGATATTTCAGAAGCAGAAAAAATTGCAAATTCCGAACCTTTTAAAACAAGGGTGCTTGTTGACAGGTTAACCCTTGAACATCTCAAGGCGTACATGGCAATGAAAGAAGCAGAATTTGATGCAAGATGGAAAGAAGCCGCGGCCTGTGCTGACAGGATGGTCGAGTGCAGGCTTGCATTGAATAAAATAAGTCCTTTTCTTGCAATGCCGCCTGCTTTAACCGGTAGAGAAAGGTACTATTCGGGAGATTCCTACTTTGGTGTTTTGAAAAGGAAAGCCCTTTATCAGAAGATTGATGGCATGACAAATGGAGAAACAGGAATTTTTGTTTCAATCGCTCCTAAGAAAGTCAAATTCTCGCTTGATGAACATGGATTCGGAAAACATCTCGGTTGGTATGCCCGGGATTTCAACAGAGACAGCTGGGAATTAATAGATACAACAAAACCATTTTATGCGCAGGGATATATGTTACCCGATGGAGTCCCCTATCTTGGAAAAATGTGGTATATTTTTGAACCTGACATGCCTCGCAGGTTTTCTGGAAAACGGATAATGCTCTATGCGCCATTTGTTACCTGTGAAGCATGGGTATGGGTTAATGGAAAATATGCCGGACACAGAAAATATCTGGAAGCATATATAAGCCCCGCAGAGATACATATGGATATTACTAATCTTATAAATTACGGAGGCAGCAACACAATTGCGGTAATGGTCAGCACAGGTTTGAGTCCCGCGCAGGCTGCGGATGGTTTTCTTGGAAGGCTACTTTTATATTCACCCGTGAAATAAAAATGACAGCGAGAGAAAGACTAATAAGGGTTTTCAAAAACCAGGAAGTTGACAGGATGCCAGTAAGATTATGGGGTGTTGATCCAGCCAATCCTGTAAGAGAAGACTGGAAAGTTTTATATGAGTTGACTGAAAAATATGAGCTTGAAATAATAAGAACATGGTGTCCAGCAAAGGAAGAAATACCTGAACCGATCTGCAAAGAAACAGTAACCGAAAAGGTTGTTTCTGAGCGAGGATTAAAGGAAATTACAACATGCATTTTAACTGACGAAGGTCCACTCACCTCAATTTTTTATGCACCTTTATCAGGTGCGCCAGGATACATCAAAAAGCACTTTATTGAAAATAAGGAGGACGCAAAAAAATGGCTTTCAATTCCTGATCAAAAATTACCAAAGATTGATTCTTATTTTGAGATTGAAAGAAAAACCGGCAATCGAGCTATGCTTATGATCAGCATTGATGAGGCGATGTACATGGTTCAGAGAATGATGGGTTCAGAAATTTTTGGATACTGGCTTCATGATGAGAGAGAACTTCTTAAAGAAATGATTGACAGAGCTTATAAAAAGTTGGAGACACTTGTAAAACATTATCTTTCTCACAAAATAGGCGATGCCTGCGGATGGGTTGGCCCTGAATTGTGTATTCCACCTCTTGCATCTGTAAGGGATTTTGAGGAATTTGTTGTTCAATATGATAAAAAAATTATTGATCTTATCCATGATGCCGGGAAACTTACCTGGATTCATTGCCATGGTGATATGAAACCGGTTCTAGAACACTTTGTAAATATGGGTCTTGATTGCCTCAATCCGCTTGAACCGCCACCTGTCGGGAAGATTGCACTAACAGAGGCGAAAAAAATATGCGGTAAGAAAATGTGTATTGATGGTGGAATAGAAGATGGATCATTCTATACGTTGAAACCTCATGAAATGAGAGAACTGGTGGTTGAAACAGTCAGACAGGGAAAACCAGGGGGCGGCTTTATTCTGTGTCCGAGTTCTTCTCCAAATACAGCAGCATGTCTATCCGGAATTGTTATTGAAAATTACAGGGTTTTTGTTGAAACTGCGGTGAATCTGAGGAACTACTGAAATCCTGAGATACTTTAAGATGACTGGTAAGCAGGGCAAAGTCCTGTGCGCTTGACATTTATAATTTATTGTTATATAAACATTTATGAAAAGGGACGCAGATGAAACCTGTGACAAAGGCTTCTTATAAGCAGATAGCACAGTATCTTGTGGATTTTATCAGCAGGGCTGAAGAAGGTGAGAAACTTCCCACTGAAAGCCAGCTTGCCACAAAATTTGGTGTAAGCCACCTGACTGTTCGCAAGGCAATAAAA
>CAZHJN010000028.1:0-25692 GCA_964532995.1 uncultured bacterium | reverse complement strand
AGATACGAATGAAAAAAAGCGCCTTTGTTATTTTTTTTGTTTTAATTGCACAATCGTGGCTTTTTTCGCAGAGCATCGGCAATAATCCTCTTGATAGTTTAATTGTTATTGAGGCAGAAAACTGTACTGACCCCAACGGAATCCCTGCATCCGGACCCAGAGGCACAACAAGTCCGGTTTTATTTTTCAACAGCCACCCGAGCGCAAGCGGTAAAGGTTTTATTTCATCCTATCCTGGCCCTTTTCGCACCTTTAGTGATTTGAAACAGCCAGCAATTGCAACAACAACCATTGAAATTCCAGAATCAGGTACCTGGTATGTGCATGTAAGGTATTTTGTAACTCCGGAAACCATAAGAAAACTGCTTTCTTCACCAAAACCACCAGGCCATTTCAGATTTTTCAAGCCATTTAAGGTGGGTATCGGTAATAGCGAATTTATCTGCGGAGAAAACCAGCAACCAGGAGAAGAATTCCGATGGGATATTTTTTCATTGAATCTTAATGCGGGAAAAACCCAGTTGAAATTGATAATGAATGACCTTTCCGGGCCTGATTGTGTGGTTCTGACAAAAGTTGCTGACTACAGACCTCAACCAACTGATTATGAGGGTCCATTGTGGTTCAGATTCAGGGTCTTAAAAGCACCCGCGCGAGAATTTTATATTCATTGCAGAATAAGTTTCAATCCCTATGAAAGCAAGACTCCTCTTGATGCTGGCTGGATTTTCAAAGACATCGTTGCAGGTTCACAGCAGGAGTTAAACGAATTGAAAAAATCTCCGGATAATCTTTGTGTCAGTGGAAACTGGTCCCCATGGATAAAAACAGTAAATCCAAAAAGGCCATACTGTACAATGCATGTGATGGTGATGCCAGCCGATTTCAGAGCATTCCCCGATGCAAGAAGGGCAGGGCTTAACAATGTTGAACTTATTTTTCAGGCAGCAACAAGACCTGATGAAAACTTTATTATCCATCAGGGATCAGAATCTTCAGGTCCTGCAAGGGGTATCTATATACTGTTGCCGCATGAACCCGGACTTGCAGGTATGAGAAAATGGACAAAATCATTTTCTGAGTGGGCAGAAGAACGATTGAATCTTGTGAGACAAACAGGAGCAAAACCCGATCAGGGTCCTGAAAAAATTCAGGTTTTCACTGATGCAAGGGCAACCGTTGAAAAAGATATCGAAGCAATCATTGAAAGCTGCAGATTGGCTGGATTCAATGGATTTGACCTTGATCAGAATTTAATAAGTGAAACTGATTTGTGGAAAAAGATTGAGCAGGCCGGTTTCAATTGGACTGTTGCTCATCATCTTATGTTAATCAATCCTGATTTTAAGGAAATTGAAAAACGCCTTGTGGAAGGTAAAAGTGTACAGAATGTAATAAACCAGTACTGGTATGAGATGGTAAAACAAAGGATTGAAAAAATCTGGGGTTCAAGAAGCCAGACAAGAAGAAAAATGCTTGACCTTGCCATCCTTGCAGATGAACCCAATCCACAGCCACATTACCTGTTTATCAGACATATACCTGTTTTAAGAGCATGTTTTCATGGGTTTCTGAAAAACAATGGTTTGAAACCAGAGTTTTTTGGGAAAAATAACTGGGATGAGATTGATGCTGCTGGTTATGCAAACAGAGCAAGCAGCACAATAGAAAAACTTCTTGAAAATTATGCCATAAAAGTCTTATGGAAACAGACAGCCGAAACAGAAAAGGACCAGGAAATTGAAAGAGCAACAGATACTATTTCTGAGGATCAGAAGCAGGAAAAAGGCCCGGAAAAGAATCTTAAAACAATAGAAGTCAATGTTCACAGGGGTCTGGTAAAGGCATCCGATCAGGAAAAAAAGCTGTATTACTGGACACAGAAATTCAGAAGTTTCTATACAGCACAAATTTATGGAACCGGCACAAAAGTTGTAAAAGATATGGCGAAAAATGGCTTTTTTAAAATGGACATCAAGATAAGTCCGAATTTTCAGGCAGCACCCATGATGGAAACAAGAATGTGGGACGGTGCATTGAACCTTTTTGAATGGGCACAAAATAATACGACAAACTTTTTACTCTGTGAAGACTGGATAAATGATCCATACAGGGTGGCATTTGGATTTTCTCTCCTCAGTGCAGCAGCGAGAAAAAATAATCAACAGCTCGGTTATCTTATCGTGGTGGATAGAAATTTCAGACGCAGGTACCTTGCGGGTCTGGCAAATGGAGTTAAGCTTTTTGTTGACTATTCATATGGACCGTTGATAACAAAGGGTCCTGCATGGTCAAGCAGCCCTGAATACACAAATGACTGGTGCCAGATGCTCCGCTGGACAAAAAAATGTGAGGATGATATTGTCGGTACTGAAATGAGAAAATCCGATGCGGCGCTTTTAATTGCAAATTCTTCTGAAATATGCAGTGCCTTTTACAGTGCTACAAATTATGAAACAGGCCTTGCTGGAAGGGCTTTTGGCTCAAGACCGCTTTTCAGAAGAGCGGGAATTTTTACTGCTCTGCTTGATGCCGGCATCCCTGTTGAAATTGTTTCAGAAGAGGAAATCCTTCAGGATAACATTCTTGATAGATATAAAGTGCTCTATGCCGTGGACACACATGTCAGAGAAGATGTTCAGAAAAAGATCAGGCAATGGGTTAATAATGGTGGAACAATCTGGACTGATTATCTTGCTCTTGCAAGAAATGAATATGACCGGGACACAGTTATTTTGAATGATGTCTTCGGTATCTCAAATCGCGGTTTTCTGCCTGATCCAGCAAAGGACCCACAGCCAGAAGCAAAAACTATAAGGGTATTGAATACAGGTGGATTTGAATCTGTGTCTTTTACTGGCTCTTTATTCAAACCTGATTGGAAGCTGTCAACAGCCAGACCAATTGCGGTATTTGAAGATGGTTCTCCTGCTGTTGTGTACAATAAATATGGTAAAGGCAACGCCATCATTGTCGGTTGTTCCGCTCTAATTTTCAGCCCTTACAGTATACAGTACAGTACGCATCCAGAGTTTGATAAAGTCAGAAAAATTGTTTCTTTTGCCGCAGATTTAGGAAAAGTAAAAAAACACTGCGAAATAAGTGTTTCTGGAATTAATAGTTTTGTCAGAGAAGGAGAAAAACAGATGGTTTTATTTTTAATAAATTCCACAGGGAAAGATCAGAATTTCAATGTGAAGCTTGATTGCGATAAAAAAATTGTTTCAGCATTTGATGCAAAAGACAATAAAATAAACTTCATTCAGAATGGCAATGAGGTGATTTTTCCGCGCAGCATAAAAGAAAATGATGGTGATATATGTGTACTCAGATGGTAGTTTGAAAATCTCTTTGCATCAAAAAACCTCAGGTGTCAGTAAAATAGAAACTGAAGATTCCCATGTTCAACAATTCAAGCCTGAGATAGATTGGTTTACCCACAAGTTCTGAAAGGTCCTTTTTTCTTTTCCACATAACAGGTGCATCAGTTCTGTTTGTGGAAATCGGTATTGACTCTTCAAAAGCATAGCCCTCAAAAGCATAATTAAAAAAGGCATGATTGCCGAGTTCAGGTCTTCGGACTATTTCAGCCTTTATATACTGCTGTTTGTTCGGAATACCTGCATATCCGGTGTTTATTCTCAGGAATTTTGCAGGGCAAATAAATTCTCTTGTTATGATGTAACCCGGTTCATCTTCTGCTTTCTGTTCAACAAACCTGTCGACTGTAAGAAAGGCTATCCCTATGCCATTTCTCGGCTCACCCTGCTGATGCTGCCCCCTGTGGCTTCCCGTGTAATAGAAAATAAGGCTGTTATCTTTTTCGACCATGGAATAGGTCAGAACCTCTCCGCTGTCCCAAAAACCCTCATTTCCTCTGGGAAGAAACGGTAACCTTGAATAAAACCTTTCCCAGTGAAAACCATCCTTGCTCCATGCAAGACGGGTTTCTTTTCTTCCGTGGGTATCACCTTCCATCACCGTATAAAACATCAAAAAGTAGTTCTGATATTCAACAACATAAACATGGTCATAATCAGGAGGATCCATTTCATCAGGAAAAAAAACTGTCCTTGGATATGACCAGTGAATAAGGTCTTCACTCACCATCACAGATACTCTCCTTCTGTGATGCCTCAACTGACCTGACCTTCCTGAAGAGTACATTGTCGGTCTGCAATAAAGAAGCCATCTTCTTTTATTTCTGTTAAAAACTATGTGATTATTTGTATCACTGTGATAATCAAGAACAAAATGAGATTTTTGAGGATCCCATCTTATCCCGTCCGGAGAGTAAAGGAGTCTCAGACCGCTGCATTTACCTTCCGCGCCTTCTTTCCAGGGAAATGTTTCAAGGCATATCATTTTGTATCTTTTTTCTGGATCCTTTTCCATATCATCCTTAAAGACCTGGCCGCGAGCGGTCAATCCATTTGCACCGCAATAAACAACATTGGTCTTTTCAAAACCCGGGAATTTACATATATTAAGAAGTGGCTTTGTCCACTGAATTCCATCTTTACTCTCAGCATAACACATACAGTGGATTATTCCTGTTTCGCCGCGAGTGTAATAGTTCCTGTGAGAATATGACATGTACCAGGCTCTAAAACACCCGTAATCATCATCGTAGAAAACTGTGGGATGTCCCACCGCTTCTGCTTCCCATGGTTCAGTTTTATAAATAACAGGGTTTTTGAACCATTTCAAAGGTTGATGCATAACTCTTTTCATACGCCATGCGTCTTCTATTATCAGATCATCAAGCAGAAGCTGTCTTGTTTTACCGATTTCAAGCGGTCTGTCTCTGAAATATTCATCTGAAATCATCTGCACTCCCTTTTTTTCAATCAAATGTGATTCTGTTAAATGAAATCTGGCCTTTTGATTTTCCACCGCAGATATCAATCTGACCCCTGCCTGTAACCGGCAGATACACCCCATCAAACTCTGGTTTTGAATAATTCAAAAACCATTCCCTGAGGTTGTGCCTGAACTGTTTTTCTGTTTTTTCAAAGCCAGCCACACCGCACAGATTTCTTTCTTCGCAAGGATCACAATCAAGGTCATAAAGTTCATCGGGACCATAGGGATACCTGCAAACATATTTCCATCTTTCTGTCCTTATCATCCTCACAGGTCCGTATTCGTCAAAAACAACAACAAAATCCCTGTTGTTTTTTCGTTTTCCTTTAAGAACATCCGCAAAACTTTTCCCGCACAAAAATCTATCTTCGGGAATTTCCAGACCAAGATAGTCCAGCAGTGTCGGCATGAAATCATACTGTGATACCAGCATGCTGTTAGTTTTGTCTTCAGGAATTGTTCCTGGATGGGAAAAAATACACGGAACCTTCACTGACTCCTCAAACATATTCAGGGGAAAGGTAGCATTCCCTTTACCAAAAACCCCGTGATGACCCATATTCATACCATTATCGCTGGTAAAAATGATCAGTGTTTCTTTCCTCAGATTATTTTCTTCAAGCCAGTTCAGAATTCTTCCAATGTTCCTATCCATTTCCTCAATTGCCGTAAAATAGCCACTCAGATACACCCTTCTTGTCTCCCCGTCATTCACGGGAATACTGAGCTTTCTGACCCATGAAGGTCTTTTTTCAACCTCATAGGGGACAGAACTAAAACTGCATTCATTATAATATTTATCAAAAATTTCCGGAGGATGATGTTTTCTTTCCCATGGTGAATGGGGTGCAGTGTAATGCACACTCAGATAGAAAGGTTCTTTTCTGTTTTTCGCTTTATCAAGAAATTCAAGCGCATTATCCGTAATTACATCTGTAATATACCTTTTTTCAATATATGGCTTCTGGTTTTTTATCATAACTGCGCCATAATAACCTGATCCACCTTTTGCGAAGGTCCTCCAGAATTTGAAAGATTTTTGCATATGGTGGCTATCACCCATATGCCATTTACCGCTTATCCCGCAGAAATACCCTTTTTTGCTCAGATAATCGGTGTAACCGGGAATATCTTTAAGATACTGGATTAAACGCTCACTCTGTGGCTCGTATTTTTTTAAAGTGTTTCCTGCTGCAATCCAGTCATGGATTCCGTGAGCAGATGGCATCATTCCTGTTAGAATCGTTGCTCTTGCAGGAGAACACACAGGAGATGTGCAGAAAAAATTTTCAAACCTTGTGCCTGTTTTTGCAAGAAGATCTATATTGGGAGTTTTAACTTCTCTGTTTCCCGCACATCCAATTGCCCAGTACCCCTGATCATCTGAGAGTATCAGTATAACATTTGTTTTCTCTGCCATTATTACCTCCGCATCTATGATTTGCCTCAATAAGATTATATGATAAATTAACAGAAAAAAAAGGAGGTTTCATGACAGTTCAGGAACCTGAAAGATTTTTTCCAGGCCTGAATTTTTATAACACAATATAAAAAGATACTTTGGTCTGCCTGATTTTGAAAGGAGAAACCATGGACAAAAAAACTGAAGAGAAAATAAAAGGGTGTCTTGCTGGCGCTTATATTGGTGCGGAGATTGGCTTTTTAAGATGGATTAAACCTGGTGAGCTGAAAATAATTTACCCTGAAGAAATGCTTGAAAAAAAGCTGGACCCTGTTCTTAAATATCAGGAACAGGAAAAAAGGATAAACTTCAGAAAAATGACTCCTTTTATTGATGCTGGTATCAGAGCTTATATGAAATATCAGCACAGAATCACACCCGAAGAGTTTGCCGAAATTATAAGAAATGATGAAGAGCTTTCAGGACCGGTTTTCAACTGGGACGACATCCACACAATTCAGGAACTATTGAGAGAAGGTATCAATCCAAGAATTTCAGCCATTGGCGTTGTTCCAACAGCAAACATTTGCTGCGCGATGCCAGCTGCTGGAATATATCACGCAGCTGATCCTGAATATGCCTATCTTGATGGAGTTGAACTCGCTTCGGTTGTTCAATCAAGAAAGGGCGCTGACTGGGCGGGATTATGCGCGGCGGCGATTGCTGTTTCTCTGGGGAATAATGTGGATGCGGATCAGATTATTGATACGGTTTTTAAGATTGCCCACAGAAACGCAAGAGAAGTTTTCTATCAGATGAATAGAAAAGTGCGCTCCGGTATTAATATGGCTGATGCTGATGAAAAAGGATTTCTTCACTGGTGGTATTACAACGGCGGTCATAATCCTGAAAGATTGATTTTCAATCCTCTTGAATTTATTCTTCCGCTTCTGATCAAATATGGAAATCAGCCGGAAAAATTATTTGCGCTCATCAATGTGCCCTATAATGCCGGATGCCACATAATATCGGTTGTTGCGGGCGCAATTGCAGGAGGGCTGAACGGATACGGCATATTTCCAGAAAGATGGCTGGAGTGGGCGCTTCCGTTTGCAGAAAAATGGTTTCCTTTGATTGAGGTCCTTGAAAGGCGATTGAAAAAAGAAAAGAACATCATCAGGACGGTTGAGAAACTTAAAACACCCTCAGAAACTGGTTCAGACAAGCTTTTTGATAAAATCTACGGCTGTGTGCTTGCAGGAGCAATAGGAAATGCAATGGGTTCTCCTGTTGAGTGCTGGTTTGACTGGGAAATTGACAGAAAATACCCTGAAGGCATAAAAACAATCCTTGATCCCAGAAGACTTGAATCAGAGGATGACAACCAGATGGCGATGTTGCTTTTTGAGACATATATTGAAAGACAGGGACTTGCGGTGATGGCAAGACACTTTGGTGAAACATGGAGAAATCGTCTTAATCGAGACCATTTCTATGCCCTTTGCATGGGTAATGCATATAACCTTATCATGTCTGGATGGGACCCGAGAATCACAGGTCACTGGAGTGTTGTAACCGGTTCCACAGTAATGTGTATGGAACCTGTTGGAATGTATCATATTGGAGACCCGGAATTTGCGCGAATTGATGCAAAGGCAATATCTTATATGTATCAAAGGGGACTTGATGTCATTGCCGCTGAAATACTTGTCGCAGCGGTTTCAGAAGCCCTGACTCCGGATGCCACGGTTGAAAGTGTATGCCAGCAGGCAATAAAGGCTGCACCTTCAACTCAATTAAAAACATTTGATAAAAGAGACGTGAAAAGCTGCAGGGAGTATCTTGAAAAATGTCTTGATATTGCGGCTAAATATAATGATGTGATGGCCGCAAGGAAAGAACTGCGTGAAAAATGTCTTTTTTATCATCCGATTGATCCCCTTGAACTTCTGGGTCTTGCTCTTGCAATGTTTTATATTGCGAAAGGCGATGTGAAACTTGCCGCGATCGGAGGAACAAACATTGGAAGGGATTCAGACACCATAGCGGGAAGAGCTGCAATGCTTTCAGGAGCCTTAAGCGGAATACAATCAGTACCTCAGGAATGGATTAATCTATTCAAACCTGAGATACTTGAAAGAATAAGGAAAAACTGTAAAATCTTTGTGTGTTCAGCAGTAAATGGAAGAATTAACAGGTTGAAAAACCGAGTAAAACTTCTTGAAAGGACAGAGTGATGACAGATAGAGAAAGATTCTGCGCTGTGATGGAATTTAAGAAGGCTGACAGAGTACCCAATTGGGAACTCGGGCTCTGGGGACAAACAATCAAAAGGTGGCAGCAGGAAGGTCTGCCGCAGGATGCACTTTACTTTAACTGGTTTGAAGGAGAGCCCTATTTCAAAATCGACAGACGTGCTTTTGCACCGATCAATACAGGTATGATACCGGGTTTTGAATACCAGGTCCTGCATGAGGACGAAAGAACAATAACAGCAAGGCATGAAAACGGCATTGTCACAAAAGCATTGAAGGAAGGTACTGTAAGAGGAACAAGGATGTGCATGGATCAGTATATCTCATTTCCTGTGACAGATAGAAAGAGTTTTCAGGAAATAAAAAAAAGATATAATCCGGATTCACCAATAAGATATCCACTGTGGTGGGATGAAATGGTGAGGAACTGGAAAACAAGGTCGTATCCGCTCTGTTTGCTGACAAATGCATCTATCGGACTTTATTCACAACTGAGAAGATGGGTGGGGACAGAAGCAATCTCTTATATGTTCTATGACGATCCTGCACTTGTTGAAGAAATGATTGATTTCACAACAGATTTCCTGCTTGTGCTCGTTGAAAGAGCAATAAATGATATCGATTTTGACTACTTCAATTTTTTTGAAGACTTTGCCGGAAAAGGTGGCCCTCTGATATCACCTGAAATTTTCAGGAAATTCTTTATGCCATATTACAGAAAGATTACTGATAGACTGAAAAATGCAGGCATCAAATACTTCTGGCTTGATAGCGACGGAAATTGTGAGGTACTGATTCCTCTGATGATTGAATCAGGCATTACCTGTCTGTGGCCACTTGAACAGGCATCAGACATGGACCCTGTGAGACTGAGAAAAAAGTTTGGAAAAGATCTTGCATTTGCAGGAGGAATTGATAAAAGAGTTCTGGCTATCGGCAAAAAGGAAATAGAAAAAGAATTATACTCTAAAATTCCGTTTATGATTGAATCAGGTGGATACATACCTACAGTTGATCATACAGTACAGCCTGATGTACCGCTTGAGAATTTCACTTATTATATCCAGATGAAGATGAAACTTCTTGAAGGTGGTTGATACTGGTTTAATTCCTGCCGCCTGACCTGCCTCTCCATGGCTGTCCACCTGAAAGCCGTTCACCGGCAGCACCTGTTTCAGTATCAGTGTTTCTTCTCCAGCGGGGTCCTGAATCAGATGATGAAGGCTGTTGAACCTGTATCTGTGCACCAGAACCACCTGATCCACTACCATATACCTGCATTGCTGGAGTACCGGGTGATACTGTTGACGAAAAGCTTGCTCTGAAACCCTGCATGATTGACTGGCTTTCTGCATTTTGACTCTGATATTCCTGGTTATCCTTAAGCACTGTTTGAAGCAAGGTCTGCCTTTGCTGCTGGAGTTCCCTGATCTGCCGATCAATCTCCCTTATCTTCGGATCCTGTGCTGCCTGCCTTTCAAAAGAAGCAAGTCTCATTGTGTCTGATGCCTGGTAATCGCCGGATGCAATCTTTTGCTTCAGTTGCTGGTATTCAAAATTATCCGCAAGAATCTCATCAATAAGAGATTTTCTCTTCTTCTGCAGTTGGTTGATTTTATCCATTATTGCCTTCAGTTCAGAATTCTGCTGGCTTGTTTCATCCTCTATTTTCCTCATAGCTGTACGTATTTCCCGCAACCTTCTCATTGCCTGTTCTCTTTCTTCCCTGGAAAGCGCCTGCGATTGCTGGGCTGGCTGTGGTTGTGTCTTTATGTTTGTTTCGCCGGCAACACCTGAAGAAAGATGTATGATTTCAAATTCTTCAAGATTGAACTGTGTCTGATTCTGCTGTTGTGCTCTGGAAATGCACGAAATAAACAGTATGATCAAAATTACGGCAATTTTTTTCATGATCTGATCCTTTTTGCTCATTTGTACATTAGACATATTATTACAGGAGCAGGTTTATTGCAAAAAAAAACAGGACTGCAGAAAACCAGCCCTGTTTTCATTATTATTGCCTTTACTTACTTTTTGGCAGGTTCCTTTGCTGGTGGCGTCGGCAATAATTCACCAAGCTGCTTCTTGAGCGCTTGATATTCTTCATTTTTTTCAAGAAGAGTTGCCATTCTCGCCCTGCGCTGTTTTTCCAGTTCCCGCATCTGTGCTGTTATCTTCTTGCACTCTTCATCCTGAGAAGCAACCTGCCTTTCAATCGCTCTCATTTTTCCCTGAATCTCAGCCTTCTGTTTCTTTTTTGCAGCAATCTCTTCCTGAGAGGGCGCTGGCTGGGCTGCTTTTTCCTGTCCGTGCAAAGCCATTGCATAACCAAAAATCAGAGCACCGGCTATCATTATCATTGTCAGATATCTCATGATCTCACCTCCTTTCTACCTTTATAATTAGATAACACATTATGTCAGAGTTTAGAAACAGCACTCTTGTTGATTTCATTGATGCACAAAATAAAATGCCTGATTTTATCTTCAACATCTTTCCCTGACTTTTCTATTATAACGGAAATGTCCGTATTATCCCCACAATCATTTGCAATTTCAAAAACAGCAGCAAGAATGTTTTCCTTTGACTCATTTTCAAAATCAAACTGCGGTGGATGAAGGGTTATCTGAATGTAAGTATCGGGCAGTCGGGCATTGCTTCGCGAAGTTTTTTCATCCTTCCCCTAACATACCGGGTCTGCATCAAAACAATCTTTTTCTTATTTGGATATGTTGCCCATACATCATAGAGATGCCATGATGGTCCGCATGAATGTAAATTGCAGAAAAGATTTCCATATCTTTTAACAAGTCTCATATCAAAACCCATTGCATATTCTTTGTACAGTCCTGGTGAAAACATGCATGAAAAATCTCCGCCAAATGAACTCAAACCATTAAAATTGTCAATCTTATAAAAATTATGGAGAAATTCTGTGTAGGATGTGCTTAAATCAAAACAGAAATCAAGCATTGCACAGCTCAACACCGGATCAGAAGCAAGAGTTGCAAAAAAATCCTCTGTTCCCCATAGAAAGTGTCCTATGTCAATGAAGGAAAAAAAACAGCAAATCTTATAAAATTCTCATTGATTTGCCTGTGCCAGACAATGAATTCTTTCGAATGAGGATATCGTGTTTTTCTGGCAACTTTTTCATTGTATTCTATCATCTTTCTTATAAGAATCTGGTCCTGCCATACAGGCATTTTAATTGAGCGTATTTTTTCAACTGTATCTGCCCACTTCAAAACAGGTCTTGTTCTATCAAACCAGAACATACTATTTTTTTCACTCCATTTTGGTTCATCTGCACCAAAAGCCATCGCGCAAACATATCTTGCATCCGGTTGAAGAAATTGATATTCTGGTTCTGGATCAGGATCTCCAAGACCAAGGTCAGGAAACTTCTCATAGGGTTTCTTTTTCAATCTTATAGATATTTCAACAAGCTCGTCCGGATCTGCTGTCCACGGGTTTGGATTTTTTATTCCAAATTCTCTTTCATACCAGGTGGAAGTAAAACAAACAATGGGTTTCAATGCTTTTCCTTTTTAATATCATCACCAGGCATATGGTTTTGGCGCTTCACCACCAGGACCCGGAAAAATTGAGTCAAGATCCCGCAATATTTCTTTATCAAGTTTGATTTCTGTTGCACGTACTGCATTTTCAAGTTGTTCCACTGTCCGCGGACCAATAATGGGTGCGGTAACAGCAGGGTTATGCAAAAGCCAGGCAAGAGCAACAACAGCGGGTTCTTCACCGATTTTCTTACACAGCGCCTGGTATTTTTCAATCTGATTTCTTTTTTCTTCAATTTCTTTAAGAATCCCTTCATTTGACCTTCTGCCACCTGCTTTCTTTTTATTTATCCCGGCAAGAAGACCTCCTCCAAGAGGGCTCCATGGAATAAGACCCAATCCATAATAGCGACAGGCAGGTATCACCTCCAGTTCTATTGTCCTGTTGGTTAAATTGTATATACTCTGCTCACTAACAAGTCCTGTCAAACCGCGTTTTTGTGCTTCCTGACATGCTGTTGCAATATCCCATCCGGCAAAATTGCTTGAACCAACATAAACAATCTTTCCCTGATTGATAAGCGCTCCAAATGCCTGCCAGATTTCGTCCCATGGGCAATGTCTGTCAATGTGATGCATCTGATAAAGATCAATCCATTCTGTTTTCAATCGTCTTAAACTGTTTTCACAGTTTTTCTTAATTTTCATCGCAGAAAGAGACCTTCCATCAGTATTCGGTTCAGGTCTGTTTTCTTTTCGTGTGACAGGATTATAAACCTTTGTCGCAAGTACAACAGCCTGCCTCCTTCCATTTCCCTGTGCAAACCATTTTCCAATAATTAGCTCTGTATCACCCTGCTGACCGCCCCAGCCATAGGTATCAGCAGTATCAAAAAAATTTATGCCGAGTTCAAGGGCTCTATCCATTATCCTGAAGCTATCCTTTTCTGATGTATACCAGCCAAAGTTCATTGTGCCAAGACAGAGGTTGCTCACCAGTACACCTTGTTTTCCAAGACGCCGATATTCAATAGCCATATCTCCTTCCTGTTAAGTTTTTATTCCTTCATGTTATATGTTATTTCTATCAGTTTTTGTAAATTTGTCAAATCAACCTGGAATTTTCCCTGGAAAATGTTAAGATGTTTTGTAAACTGTAAAATTATCAACGACAGAGTGTTATGCTTTTCAAACCTTTGAAAAGCTGTGGGATGTGGGACACATGGTGCTTTTTCCATAAAGGCATCCATCATCTCTTTTATCTTCACCGGACCACACCGGAAATAACCTCCGATGGAATATCTCTGGCTGTTTCAAGAGATGGAGTGCACTGGGAAGAAACTGGCGAAATTATTCACAAAGCTGAGGACGCAGAAAATATTGGATCCGGCTCTGTATGGAAAACATGCGATAAATTTGTTATGAACTTTTCTGAAACACGCAATGGTATACAGGAAATATTCTTTGCGGTATCAGATGATTTAATCCTGTGGAAGAGGTTAGATAACAGATACCGTTTCAGCCCTGATCCAAAGTGGTATAAAACTGATCATACCGGCAGATGGGATGGTATCTGGGCTGTGCGAAATAAAGATGGTTCATATACTGGATTTTTTACCGCTGTTCCAAAAGCAGGTCCTATGGGCATACAGGAGTCCATTGGAATGGCACACTCAAAGGATGGAATAAGATGGGAAGCATTACCGCCTCCTTTGTTTTGCTGGAATAAGTGGGGACGTTTGAGAACATGGGAGGTTGGAGCTGTTGAAAAAATAGGAAATCGCTGGTGGATGCTTATGGGAGGAAATGAGTCCATGCTTGGATGCCGTGGTGCCGCAATGCTGAAAAGGAAAGAAGAAATCGGTATGTTTGTGTATTCAGCAAGGAATTTGCAAGGACCGTTTCATGCAGAAAAAAACTCCTGGCGATTTCTTACAGGACCCTGTGATAGATTCCTGATGACTTATTTTGCTCGTTTTTATCCTACAGGAAAAGAGATACTGGTAAACCACCACTCAATTGAACCACCTGAAAAAGGCAGATTGCTTGTTTTTGCAGGTGCCTGGATGGCACCATTGAAGCTTGCAAAACTCACCAAACAGGGTTGTTTGATTCCTTATTACTGGAAAGGAAATGAAGCATTAAAAGGAAAAGAACAAGACTTCTCATTTGAAAACTTTGAATACTGGCCGGAATATGCACTGAAATGCAAAATAAAAAAACAAACCAATTTTATAGAGTTGACCCAGCCGAATAGTTCTGGTGTGATAATTTCAAAGAAATTCTTTGATCTTGCCACCGGTATCATAATCGAAGGAACCATTGTGTTACACAGAATAAAAAAGCCATGGGCGTCAGGTGGAATCATCGTTGAAACAGAATGCAAAAAAAAATCCACAGTAATCCTGCTGAATACAAAGGGTTTTGTTGAAATTGGAGACCTTCTTGCGGCGTTGCCAGAAGAACCATCTCTTACAAGAATAATCAGATACGACCTGAAACCCTGCAATTTGATAGAACAAAAAAAATCCATAAGATTCAGGATTTTTCTCAGGCAGAGATTTCTTGAAATTTATATTGAAGATATACTTATCCAGTGCTACACAATGACAGAATTTCCGACAGGAAAGATTGGATGGGTTGTTGAATCGGGCAGGGTATCATTTTTTAATGTTTGTATCTGGAAGATGAGCCTTGACAGATAATAGATATTTAACATGTCCGTTGAAAAGTTGTAAAATCTATTTTGAACTTTTTTCAAACATAAAGCGAGGTTTCTATGATAAAGGTACCACTTTCAAAACCACAGCCGGATGTAAAAAATTTTATTGATGTCATCACAGGAAAGATAATTCCTGAAAGACCTCCTCTGATTGAACTTTTTCTTGATTATGAGGTTGTCAGAGAGATTTCAAGAAGTGTTCTTGGAAAAAACTGGATTGAACCTGAGGATAATGTTGATGTTATGAAAAAATATTTCTTAAACAGCATTGAGGTGTATTACAGGATGGGGTATGACTTCTACAGAATCACCGGTGCTGTTGGATTCGGGTTTACGGGCAATACCAGAAAAGCCAGGGATACCGCCATTTTCTCAAAAGGAACAAGACACTGGGCTGAAGAGAAGAAAGGACCTATCTCAAGCTGGGAGGATTTTGAAAATTATCCCTGGCCTGACCCGAGAAAATTTGACTACTGGTACTATGATTTTATTTCAAAAAATCTCCCCGACGGAATGGGAATTCTTGTATGTCCTTCAAGCGGTTTTCTTGAAGTTCCGCTTGATACGCTCTTTGGATATGAGAATTTATGTTATTTAATGTACGACAATCCGGAACTTGTTTCTGCTGTTTTCGCAAAGGTCGGAGAAATTCTTTACGCCTATTATGAACATATGATAGGCCTTCCGAGACTTATAGGTTTTTTCCAGGGAGATGACATGGGATTTAAAACCGGAACCCTTGTCCCTCCTGAATTTCTGAGGACACACGTTCTTCCATGGCACAAGAAGCTGGCGGATCTTGCCCATAAAAACGGGCTCATTTACCTGCTTCATGCCTGTGGAAACCTTGAAAAGATTATGCCTGATCTGATCAACGATGTAAAAATTGATGGCAAACATTCTTTTGAAGATGAAGGAAATCCTGTCGTTGAAGCAAAGAAAAAATACGGGGAAAAGATTGCGATACTTGGTGGGATCGATGTTGATAAACTTGCCAGATATGATGAAACCGAACTGAGAAAACACACCAGAAAAATCCTTGATGTGTGCATGCCAGGAGGAAGATATTGCCTTGGATCAGGAAATACTGTAACCAATTATGTACCGCTTCGTAATTATTTTGCAATGGTTGAGGAAGGACTGAATTACTCTATCTGATTTTTGATTGAAAAAAGCACACCCGCAACAATGAGCAATCCACCAAGAACCGTTTCCATGCTTATCGATTGCCTCAAAAGAATGACTGCAAGCAGTGCTGTTGTCAGTGGAGCAAGAAACTGAATAATGCCGGGAATTACTGTTTTCAGTCTGCTTATGGAATAAAACCAGAGGGTAAAACCAATACCAGCAGGAACAATACCGAGGTATACACTGATCAGTATGTTTCTGACATCAAAATCCAATGGAATTTTCATCAGGAAAATCGCAATTCCAAGCATCAGTGAACCAGAAAGAGATGCCCAGAAAGTACTCAGTACAGCACCATATTTCTCAATGATACCGGTTTTTTTCCCCCACACAGAATAAAATGCCCAGCAAAAAGACGCACAGGCTGCAAGAAAATTACCGGTGAATTTAGAATGTGAAAGAGCTGTAAGATGCCCCTGTGTGAAGATTAACCAGCAACCTGAAAGACCGATAAAAAGCCCTCCAAATTCCAGAATACCCATTTTCTCTTTCAGCAGAAAAAATCCAAGAATCCCGATAAAAAATCCATTGGCATTCATAAGCAGACTTGTTATTGTTGAATCAGTAAGCTGGAGGGAATAAAAGATAAAAAGATTCATACCGGTTATTCCTGTTAAACCCAGAAGAAAAAAATCAGGTATGTTTTTCCTGTCAAGAAAAAATTTTACCTTGATCAGGCGCTGATAAATGAAAAGGAATAAACTGGCAGAAACAAATCTGAAAAAACTTACAAGGACAGGATGAAAACCAGTCTGGACAGCCATCTGACCGAACACAAAAACAGTTCCCCAGCTTATGGCTGCGGTAACACCTGCAAATACAGCTTTTTTATTCATCCACTGTTACAGTTTAAGAAGGTCTGCAATCCTGATTGGAACAAGGTCCTTTGCAGATCTCCAAACCGCTTCACCCATTGCAACAGTATAAGCTCCTTCGATGCTTCCCGCGCAGAGATTAAGTTTTTTAGATTCGCTGGTTGGCTGGACAAAAAGATCATGTTTTATTACATGATCAGAACCCCCATGACCGCCTGGAACAACAGGAATATCATGAATCTGCCTTGTGCCAAAAAGCGGGATATAGGTGACTGTCTGCCTGTCAGTTTTAGGAAACGGGCATCTGTCAGAGGATGTGCTGACATGCACTGTCTCAATTCTTCCGCCTGTGCCGTTTATTCCAAGAATGTAGCCCTCCCAGGGTGTTGAAGCATTAAAAGAATATGTCATTGAAGCACCATTTCTGTACCGTACAACAGCAGAATAGGTATCTTCAATGTCAATGTCGTCGTCATAATAATAGAGTTCCTGCGGATACTGAACTTTATATGGTAGATAGAAAATATTCTTGTAAAACTTTAAGTGTTTTGATTCAGGAAGAGGAACTGCTTCGCCTTCCCATTTCAGATAATACGGGCATTTTTTCTTTATTTCTTCTCTGCTCAATTTTTTTCTTGATTTTTTCTGCGGATTAAAAGGACTTTCAGGGCCAAAATAATTCAGCCTGCCAAAAGCAAAAACTGTTTCAGGGATATCATCAATAAGCCAGTTGATCAGGTCAAAATGATGGCAGAATTTATGTATTGAAAGACCCCCTGAAAACTTGCGGCTTCTGTTCCATCTTCTGAAATAGCTTGCGCCGTGATATGTATCAAGGTTATAGATGAACTCTATGTTTGTAATCTTTCCTAATGCTCCGTCAAGAATCAACTTCTTTATGTATTTATGGGCAGGAGTATACCTGAAATTGAATGCAACCTTCACCTTTCCCCTGCTTTTCTTTTCAGCGTCAAGCACCTTTCTTGCCTGTTCGCTGGTGATTGTCATGGGTTTTTCAACAATAACGTCAAGATTATGTTTCAGTCCGGCTATTGTGTAATCAGCATGCGTGCAATCAGTTCCTGTGACAATCAATGCATCTGGCTCTGTCTCCTTTATCATTTTTTCAAATTCTTCAGGACGGTATGCTGGTATAATGGTTTTCTGTCTTTCATTGAAAATTTTTATCCTGTCTGTATCAATATCAAGCGCGGCAACAACCTTTCCATATTTGCTGAAATCTCCATATTCCGGAATTTCTGGAATTCCAATGAGGGGTACCACATACTGAACGATTGCCCTCACACTGAATCCACAAACAGCATATTTTTTCATGTCAGCCTCCACTGTTTACTATCTTTTCCGCAGCCTTATAAATTCTATCAAGTTCTTGTGATTTATATTCATCAAATGCAAAATTATACTGTTTATTTTTTTTGATTGCAAAATCCGTAAGTCTTTTCCTCAATTTTTCATCGTTTTCATGCTGTGATTTTGCAAGCATATTTCTATCAAGAAACACTGGATTCCAGAAAATTTTTTTGTGGTTTTCAAGTGTGGATGGATGTATCAAAAAATTTCCATCAGTTTTTGCAACCTCATCGATTATATCAAGAGAAAAGTTTTCTTCATCAAAATCAAAACCTTCAGCAAGCCTTGTAACATAATCGCGAACCTCACAGCACAGAATCAGTTGTTCCGGAGAAAAAACTTCGTCAAGAGAAATAAGCCCGGCTCCGGAAAAACTCCTCGCGCCAGCCAGGGCTCCTATAGTTGCAGAAGCAGAAATCTCCATCGCTGACTGGATTCCAGGCCTTTTTGCCATTGTTCTTATAAATCTTCCGCCCCTTGAAAGTCCGTAGTACCTGTTTATTTCCATCTGGATTAACTCAAGAAGATTATTTTCAGGCGAGCCATAGACAATTGTTGCATGTTTGTGGTCAAAAGCATAGGCATTTATTGAAAAATTGACCTCAATCTGTTCTGCGAGCAAACTTACAATTGCAGCCCCTCCAATGGCTTCAGCACATGCCTGAATAAAAGCTCCTGCGCAAAATACCGGCGCTGTAACTCCAAGCATTGGCATGCTTGTTATGGAGACATGCCTTACAGGATATCTGTTTTCCACAAGATAAAGAAAACTTTCAAACTCATTACCTTCAATTTTGAGCGGACTGATAAAGTGGATACCAGCATCAAACGGATCTTCCATAACCTTTTTCATCTCAAACAAAAAGGGAATAATTCTTCTTTCAGGTATACCATAAAATGTCCTTCCATGTCTAGAATACCTGCAACTTATCATGTATTGAGCAAGGGGTCTGAGGGACGGATGAACATCCTCTGGTGCTCCTGGAGCGCCGCCATAAACATTCAGGTCAAGCAATGCATCTATAAGCTTTGTCATTCTGATCAAATCATCTGTTTTAAGTGGAAGAATTTCATCTTTTCCAGAGTCAACAAAATGGTGAGCATGAGAACCTGCAATCAGAGATATGACCTTTTGTCTGTTATTTTTAACAGGTTGTTTTTTTCTCTGTTTTTCAACAATATCTTGAATGAAATCCGGTTTGAAACAGACTCTTCCCTCTCTGATAAAAACATTTCTATTTGAGGTTATTTTTTTAATCAGATCAGGATAGGGAAAAGCGACACCTGTTTTCTCAAGAACCTTAAGCACTCCCTGATGCATCTTTTCAAGATGGTCCTCTGAAAGGAGAACATTAATTCTTGGTTCACACCTGTGCATCCGAAGCCTTCGTTAAATTAAATCCTGAGATATCAATCTCCCTTTTACCGGAGTCTCCTGCATCCTGGATCAAAAGTGTGATATAAGAAGCCTTAAGAACATCTTCTGTTTTCAGTTTCTCCGGACCTGCCATTCCCCTGATATCATCAATAAAATCTCTTAAATAACCACCATCATCAGGTTCAGGAAGGTCCAGTATATCAATTTCTTTTTTCCCTTCCTTTGCAAACACAATATTTTTCGAAGTGGCAGAAGTTTCAGCAATTCCACCACTCCCGTATATGGTGAATCTCCAGTAAAAAGGAAGGCTGTATCCATGACTATCTGGCAAAAAATATGAAACATCTCCAAGAATACCGCAGTTGTTTTCAAGTGTCAGCATCATCTGCCCTGCATCCTTGAAGTGATGATATTTTTTCGCAAAAGCATTCCATGACCTTGCAGCATTTATTTTCCTGAACTCCAACCCTGTTGCCCATGGTATGTAGTCAATTGCATGAATTCCTATATCATTGATTGTGCCACCGTGCATATCCGGTTCAAAATACCACGAAGGCCTTGAACCAATCATCAAAGGATGGTGCCCTGTAAAAATGATGCTTTGAATTTCTCCAATATCTCCGGATTTTACCAGATTTCTCAATCCGATAAACTGCGCCATATTTCTCATATTGAGCTGGCATCCCACCTTTAACTTTTTCTCTTTTGAAACTCTTGCAATCTGTTTTATTTCAGAAATTCTTGTGCACAGAGGTTTATCAGAAATAATATGCCTTCCTTTTTTAAGAGCCTCAATCGCAATATCACCCCTTTTACCGTAGCAATCACCGATCGCGATAATATCGCATTCAACAGATTCAATCATCTTTTTATTTTCAGTGTGTGTTATTTTTACTCCTCTTTTTTCCACAGATATCCTTGTTTTTTCATCCTCCTCGCAAGCGGCAACAAGTTCAAACTCTGGATTATCTTTCACTCTGGCGACAATATCAAAGATATGACCGTGCCTGAATCCTGCAATCGCTATTTTCAGTTTCATTTTTTACCTGAAGTACACTTTCGTAAATTTATCCTATATTACCATAAACAGTGGACTTATTCTTTTTAATGCGATATTATCTACAAAAAAGAAGATGAAAATGCATAAAAAATTATTCTCTGTTTTTCTGTCTTCTGTATTTTTTGCAACCTTTCTTTTTGCTGATATTTTCCTTGAAGGAGAAAATTTTAATATCATTGGAACCGGGTGGAAGGTTGCCGAGGGAAATGTTGCAAGGTCTGCCTCTGGACTGAAGGTTCTGCAGGGTTCTTCAGGACAATTTGATTCAGTCGCATCAAAAAGTGTGGATATTGTTGAAAAAGCATTGTACAGAATCTGGGTGAGATATTCCCAGAAACCCGATGTTCGAGGTACTTTCAAATTATCGGTTATTTCTGATGAAAAGGAGATTGCTTCAAAAGAATTTGACACTGCCTCTGACAGGGCAAAGGCAAGGGACAGCCGTCTTGGTATGGACTATGTCTGGGACTATCTTGATGCTGAATTACCTTCTGGCAATATAACCCTCAAACTTACCAAAACAGGCCTGAAATCTGTACACAGATTAAGCAGGTGTATTGACTGCATTCTGATAACAAAGGACCTTTCAAAAAAACCTGATCATACAGAATATGGTCCTGGCATCTATCTTCGGGTAAGCACTGGCGATTGCTATGAAAAACCATTTTACATTCATATATTTGCCGATTATTACAGAAGTCCATGGTATGGACATTTTTCTCTGACACCTGATGGGCTTGATTCCGGTATTTCTCCTGCAAAAGGAAGAAAAAGATTTGAAAATAACACAAAAACCGACTGGATTAACATTGCAAAACTGATGTACTGGGATGTTGGTGTCAATCTTCTTTTAACTCCAAGAGCCACCTATTATGAGGTTCTGCCGAGGTTCAAGGTGAAATTTGAGTTTGCAACAGAACCTGATGAAACAAAAATCATAAGGGTGTTTGAAAGAGACGCAGAACCCTCAGGGATTCATATCATTATTCCTCCTGATTTTCATACACCCGAAGGTGCAAAAAAACTCACCGATGACTTACAGATAGCTTTTGAAACAGGCAGAATTGCCGATTCTTTCAAATGGCCTTCTATTGGTAAAAAACCAGAACTTTTTACATTTTTTGCAAGTTTTCATTCTGGAGAAGGAGGTATCGCTCCGCTGGATAAAAAGGTCGTTGAAAGGGAATGGAAAACATTTGATTACTTCGGTTTTTCAAACAGAGAAAAGATAAGGATTGGGGGTCTGTGGTTTACAAAGAATGAATGCTACAGTCAGCCGGATACTGAAAAGATGTTACAGAAAGCAAAAACAAATGCCGAGGATGCAAAGAAAAACAATATTGATGTAAACAGGATAGCATTTGCGGTTCTTATGGATGAACCTGGTGGTCAACCACTTTCACATCTATCAAATTGTACTGCCTGTAATGAAAAGTTTATCCGGTGGATAAAAAAACTGGGAAAGGCTCCATCAGACCTTCTTGTAAAAAGCTGGGATGAGGTAAGATTGATTGATGAAACACAGTCAGAAACATTTCCTGCTCTATACTACTGGTCTCAAAGATTCAGGTCAAGGGCTCTTGCAGATTTTATGATCATACAGAAGGATATTATAAAAGAGGCTTATGGAAAAGACATTCCCTGCTGCCCTAATTTTTCTGATGGAGCAACATATGTGGCAAATTTCTATGCTCAGGGAGTTGATTATTTTGAACTTCTTGAGCCAGGCGGAATGAACGCATTATGGAGTGAAAACTGGGGTAATGGTTCTCTTACAAGAGAAGCAACCACCTATAATGTTGAACTGATGCGTTCAGCAGCGATGAAAAACAATCAGACACTCGGACATTACCTTATTGTTTATGCTGGTAGACTTCCGTGGGACATAAAAACAATCACAGCAAGCCAGGTTGCAAGGAATGTCAGGATATTTCAGAGTTTTTACTATGGACCATCCTGGGCAGGACACGAAGGAGGCCCACCCTGGAGATCTTCCTGTCTTTATTCTCATCCGGAGAAATGGTTCGCCCAGGCAGAAATAATAAGAGAGATCGGCTGGGCTGAAGATATGCTTTTACCTGCAAAGAAGATGCGTTCAGAGGTGGCTGTCATTTACTCACAGAGCTCTGATATCTGGGACTTACGGAAAAATTATGCCTTTGGCTTTGAAAGAATGTTCACATGGCTTGCATTAACCCACAAACAGATTCCTGTTGACTTTATTTCAGAACAAACACTGGCTGAAAAAGGTCTCAAAGATTACAGGGTTTGCTATTTTTCAGGCAGAAATCTGATGCCGCAGGCAGCTGGAAAACTGAAAGAGTGGGTGAAAAATGGTGGAATTCTGTTTATAACTGCTGGTTCTGGATCAAAGGACCACTACAACAGACCCACCAGTGTCATTGATGATATCTTACCTGTAAACCGGCAGGATTTTCAGGAACTTCAGGCATATCTCTCAAGCGGAAGATATCTTGACCGGTTGATTCCAAAAGACACAGTAAAATTGAAGGATGGTACAGAAATTCCTGTGCTGTCTGTGAAAGAAAAAATCACACCAAAACCAGGTTCTGTGGTTATGGGAAGTTTCTCTGATCAAACTCCTGCAATTGTCGCTGGCAGAACAGGTAAGGGAATGGTGTATTATTCCGCCTTTTTGCCGGCAATAGCATATTCATACCAGGCAATTGTGCACAGAAACAAACTTGCTGAGGGTGTAAAAATCCAGGAATTGCAGGTACCTGAACCTGACAAAATCGCAACTGAAACCCAGTTGCTTGCACGTTCTTATAATCCATGGAAATATCCGGAAGGAATCAGAAATCTTATTTCAATGCCTGTTATTGAGGTGAAGTTAGATTTGCCTGTGATTTGTGATACCCCACTTGTTGACGCGGTTGCGATGGAATGCGAAAAAGGAATTCTTGTCCCGGTTGCAAACTACACGCTGCAACCACTTCAAAGGATTAATCTTGATGTGAAAGTGCAAAAGCCTGTAAAATCAGTTGAATCAGCACATTGTGGCAAAATCCAGTTTACCGAGGACAGAAATAGAATAAGGTTTTCGCTGCCATTGGAGGAGACCGATTTTGTTAGAATACTTTATTGAGAACATACAATGAAGAATCCTGTTTACATTGAAACATTTGACAATGGTCCTGGAGGCTGGCTTGGCTGGGACAATAATGGCGCCAGGCGACTTGAAATACAAGATAGCTGTATCATTTCAAAAAGTCCGTGGTGGATTGATTGCAATCACTGCTATCCTGGTGCTGGTTTCCTTCATATTATCTTTGCGCTTCACACCAGTCATGAAAAAGTAAATCCAGAACCACTGATAAAAGTTGCAGGAGAAAACAGATTCATTAAAGGAAAATTTCCAGTAGATTTCACCAATGCGAGGATAACAGTAAAACTGAAGGGTGAGGTTAATCTGAAAGGTGCAAAACTTTACCTGCTTGTTCAGGGATACACCGGAAAGATATGGGTTAATCAGATTTTTACAGCTTACCCAATAAAGATAACCGATGCCTGGTCTCAGCAGAGTTTTATCCTGATCCCTGAGCAGAAACTCTGGACACAGCTTGGATCAAGGTATGACAGAAAGGATTTTTATGGAGAATGTCCGATTGAACAACTGCTGGCAAATGTAAATGGAGATATAATTTTTGTTTTGTTTCCCCTTGATGTTGTCCCGTTTGAGCCGAATGTTGATCCTTATAAGAGCTGGGCAGAAAAAGACTATGCTGTTGATAGAAAGCGGTTGCCCGACGGATATGTGATGCTTGATGAGATTAAAATAGAATTTGAAAGGAGATGATATGACACCGAGAAAGAGGGTTGAGGCAGTGCTAAAAGGTGAGAGGATTGATAAAATACCTCTGACGATATATGAATCAAAAATACCCCAGTGCAGCGTTGAAAGGCAATTGAGAAATGAAGGACTCTGTATTGTTAACAGGTTAATTCCTGTTTTCAAAGTCATTTCTCCAAATGTATCCTGTGAATCGCATTCTTACACAGAAAACGGAATCAACCTTGTCAGACACTTTGTGAAAACAAAATATGGAGAGCTGACATATCTCACAAAGCCAGCAGGTTTTACCTCATGGACAGTGGAAAAGATTTTCAAAGGACCGGATGACTATAAAAAACTTTACGCAATGATTGAAGATCAAAGATACCAACCGAACTACGAAGCCTTTCTTAAAGCAGAAAAAGAACTGGGAGAGGATGTGATTCTGAGGGCGGGCATTGGTTCTTCTCCACTGCATCAGATTATGATTGGCTGGATGGGAGTTGAGACATTTGCGATTGAATGGGCTGAAAGAAGGGACGAGATTGAGAAACTTGTGGATATTCAGGTTAAGAAATTAAGGCAGATATATGAGATTGTTGCAAAATCACCCGCATTGATTGCAAACTTTGGCGGTAATGAAACAGGAAATGTCATGGGAAGGCAGAGGTATGAAAAATATGTATTGCCACACCACAATGAAGCAGCAGAAGTTATGCATAAATATGGAAAACTGCTTGGTTCTCATCTTGATGGAAATAACAGAATCTGGGCTGATCTTGTTGCAAAATCAGGACTTGACTACATTGAAGCTTTCACTCCGGCGCCTGATACTGATATGACATTTCAGGAAGCATTTGAGATATGGAAGGATAAAATACTATGGATAAACTTTCCTTCATCAGTGCATCTGTGTTCGATTGAAGAAATAGAAAAAACCACTCAGAGCATAATAGACATATCAAAGGGTTCAAGGTTGATTATCGGAATAACAGAAGATATTCCAGAAGACAGGTGGCAGGAAAATCTTCTTGCTATATCAAGGGTGATCAACAGAAATTTGTTCTGAATTAATCATCAAAAATTGTGGTCCGTGTATCCTTCTCTTACATGACTTGACAAAATTTGGAAAGTGTTATATAAACATTTATGAAAAGAGATGCAGATGAAACCTGTGACAAAGGCTTCTTATAAACAGATAGCACAGTATCTTGTGGATTTTATCAGCAGGGCTGAAGAAGGAGAGCAACTTCCCACTGAAAACCAGCTTGCCACAAAATTTGGTGTAAGCCACCTGACTGTTCGCAAGGCAATAAAA
>CAZHJN010000027.1:24358-25805 GCA_964532995.1 uncultured bacterium | reverse complement strand
CGGTTTCATTCCCTGTGATATCACAGAATGCCAGTTCATAGAAGGGAGTAGAAAGGTCTCTTTTGATATCATGAGCATACTCAAAGCCAATTGTATCTCTTGCACCATAGGTAATTTCAGTAATCATTGAATTCAATGTGTTCTGGACATTATTTTGATAGGTAATTAACTTGCGAAGTCTTGCGGCACGAGCGTAAAGATAGGCGGATAGTCCGACAATAATCACAAGAAGCGCAAGAGAAACAAGTACCTCAAGTAAGGTGAACCCTTTTTTCGTTCCTTTATCTTTCATCAGTATATCCCATTTTTTGTAATGAATACCGGCATGCTGATCAATTTATAATCATCCTTACTTCTTCTTACCTCAATTTTCATCTTTCTCAGAACAGTAAGGTCTGTTTCAGTTGTTGTTGCTTCAGTTCCATCATTTTTGTACCAGACACAGCCCATATAAACCTTAAAGTTTGGGTCAAAACTGTTTACCTGATGGGAAGTATCGAAATCCGCTGAGTCAGTAATTTTTTTTGGGAAATCTGACAGTCTATCCGAACAAACAGGAGGAAAATCAATTGTTTTCACTATTTCTATATGATACTGAGCAACTGCTGCTGCAATAAGCATTTCATTTGATTTTTTCATTACATTGAGGTTGCCTGCAATAATCAACAGGCCTGTTCCAACAACAATTGTAATAAGAAATATCGCAACAACAAGTTCAAGTATTGAAAATCCTTTATTCACCATTGTATTTTCCAGTTTACGGGTAAATAAATCCTTCTTCCTCCTGCAAAGCCAGAATATATGCTGAATCTATCAGGTGCTAAAACATTTCTGTCATAATTTAAGGATCCATTATTCAATGTTACTGTTCCACCCGCAACAAGACATCCATTTATAAAGGTGTTTGCATTGTTTAATGAAATATTTCCCGAAGAATAAATAAGTCCGGGAATTTTTGCGTGATTAGCAGTGCTTCCAACAATGATGGAAGCGGAACTGGCGGTTGAATAAGCAACAATTGTTGATTTATCTCCAAGATTTTCAATAGGGTTTGCTTCAAAATTCACATTCCCTGAATTACCCAGGCTTGCGACAATCGGTTGAGTTGTTGATAGAAGCAGAAAAGCATGAGACTGGTTGTTTCCAAGTATTATATTTGGGGTTGAGTTTAATGTGAAGGTAAAGTTTGATGGTGAGTATATCGTTAATGCCGCACTTTTTGTGCTGTTTGTCGCATCAATTGTAAGATTGTTAGCAGTAGATCCAATTGTTAATGAGCAGTTGGTGACAAGGGCTCCATTGATTGTTATATCTGAATGATTTATTACAGAAGAACCATTGCCATTATAATCATAGATAATGAGGTCAGAACCAGTAAATGTTGTCTTTGGTTGGATTATAACTGTTCCCACTCCATCATTATTAACATCTGCTTCAAAAATAGCGT
>CAZHJN010000027.1:0-24258 GCA_964532995.1 uncultured bacterium | reverse complement strand
GCAGGCGCAAAGCTTGCCCTGACATAAATTTTTCTATTTTCCACAAAAGGCGGGATCGATGTGAATATAAAAGTTTCTGTTCCTGTTCCATCAAAATTATAATCTACACCCCCACCCGGGGGCAGTAGTTGCCATGATCCTCCATCAATTCTGTATCGTGCTTGGTCTCGCATCTGAAATTCAACCCAGCCAGCACCCGGTGGATCCGGAGGCCGTATTTCAAGAGGCCGTATTTCAAAAGGTAAAGAGGGTATAAGCGGCCGTGGAAGGGAAATGTCTGTCTGTGTCCATGTGGCATCTGTCCATTCTGCTGGCCAGGGAGATTGTTTTGAAAATGTTGTTGCAATATTGCCTTTAACCTTTGTGCCTGTGTCTGAAACAGATTGAGCATATATAACGTGCTTGTTAAAAGCCTCAGGAATTCCTTTTGTGTCCCAATCAGTTATATCTGCAAGAGGCCTTTGCAGATTTGTGTTTTCATCACTGAGGGTTCTGATATTGACAGAAATTTTTGCTGTTCTACCACGGTATTTACCTGTTGCTAAAATGGTGTCTCCATAAGTACCATCGTTTATCATGAGTTGAACCGTAACCCCATCGTTTATTGAGGCATTTATAAATCCAAGTTCAGACGCTTTTAAGGAATATGAATAGGTCGTGTTGTTTGTTGGAAGTCCGTCCGTATAAAGAAGACATTCACCGTCCGGTCTGAATCCATAATAGTGTGCAGGGTCGTGATACCTGTAGTTCAGTCTATAGAGAGCATCCGCAATACCAAGATGAGCGAGGTTAAAGGCAATATTTCTATCTCTGAAATATGCTGATCTTCTATAGGCGGTTGTGCTTGTCAGGACAACAGAAAGAATTATTGCTGAAAAAAGCAGTATCAGCACTATTACTATGACAAGCGCTACTGCTTTTTTTCTTTTCATCTGAATACATAAATGATATCATCTGAATTTGTTGGACGTTCTTTACTTCCAGCATCTGTCTGAATTTTTCCATCAGGACCAGCAGAATAGATAATCATTATTCTGTCTGCTTGATTATAGGCAACGAGATAGGGATGTCCCCATGGATCAAGGGGAGTTCCGTACATTGAAACAGGAGGGTCGGGAAACGACCATCCTGAAGCACCATCAATTGTGGGCAAACTTCCCTGACCTGCATTGAAAACAGAATTTGGCTGAAACACCTGATAGGGGCCATCCCAGGGATGACCGGAAGTTATTTCACTTTCTGAACCTGTATCATCCTGACCAGTGATTGTATTAAAATAAGCATATGTTTGTCCGGTGTAAGAGGCAGGCAGACTTGCGTCGCTTAAATCGCATAATCTTACATAATAACCAATATCGTTTTTTGCTGTTATCACAGCACTTGCAATCGCTGCCATTTCATTTCTTGCTTTATCCCTTGCTGATTTTGCTCTTGCTTTTCTCAGAGCAGGCAGTAGCATCGCAGCAAGCATCGCGATAATAACCATCACAACCAGAAGTTCAATAACAGTAAATCCTTTTTTTCTCATTTTATTGTCCCCATTTTGATTCAACCCCATCCGCTTTTATATCAATATACTGACCATCCTGAGAGCAGGCAATATTTACTCCGTCCAACGGACCATTTGAACCGCTATAATAAACAATTTTTTGTTCAAGGACCCACATTGTAGAGCCATCAAAATATTGAACGTTAATTCCACCTCTGTGGTTTCCATAACTTTCTGATGCTCCAACATAAACACCTTTATCGCTTATTACTGGAACAGGATTAGGACAATTATTTGATGTTGTCAGACCAAAAACAAATGCATAGGAATCATTCCAGTTTGAGGAATCAATTGAGTTTGGGGATCTTACTCTTCTTGATATGGTTGATGGACACCAGAAGGTCTGCGGGGTTTTGACAAGATTCGGGTAAATATCAGAATATATGCTTTCGGGTGCAGCAGGATAGTTTTCGTAATGATCTTCAGCATACATCTCAAAGGCAGCCATTAACTGCCTGAGATTATTTATGCAGGTTGTTCTTCTTGCTCTTTCTCTTGCTCCTGCGAGCGCAGGAAGTAAAATTGCTGCAAGCATCCCAATTATTGCAATTACAACCAGCATTTCGACAAGCGTGAATCCATTTTTCTTTAACATTATTCACCTCCTCCTGCACCGCCGGACAGGCTCAGTGCTATTTTTATAAGTGGCATAAAGAGTGAAATGACAATAAATCCAACAACAACACCAAGACACACGATAAGTATTGGTTCAAGCATTGATGTCATCGCAGTAACCGCAGCGTCCACTTCTGCCTCATATGCGTCAGCGACCTTTTCAAGCATTGAATCCATGGCACCTGTTTCTTCGCCAACAGCGATCATATTGGTTACCATTGGAGGAAAAGCCCCGGTTCGCAGCATAATTCCAGAAATTCCTTCTCCTTCTCTGACCCTATTACGAATTTCATTAATGGCATTGGCAATAACCTCATTTCCAACAGTATCTCTGACAATCTGGAGAGATTGAAGTATAGGAACACCGCTTGTGATAAGAGTGGCAAAAGTTCTCGCAAAACGGGCAATAATTGTTTTGGAAATTACAGGTCCGAATATAAATAACCTGAGTTTTATCTTGTCAATCAGGTACTTGGTAAACTTAATTCTGTTTGCGACCTTATAAAGTATAGCAAGTGCAAAGATAAAGGCAACTATCAGATAGGATCGTTCTGCCATAAGTTTTGACATTTTAATAAGAAGAACTGTTGTGGGCGGCAGCTCCCCCACCTCCATATCTTCAAAAATTTTGGTAAATGTCGGTACAATTTTAACCATTATAAATGTCAGGATACCAATCATGACAACCACGACAACTGTTGGGTATGCCATTGCTGATTTGATTTTTCCTCTGAGTTTTGCCTCTTTTTCCATAAATTCCGCGAGGCGACTCAAAACTGATTCAAGTGCACCTCCTGCTTCACCTGCTTTGACCATTGCAACATAGATTTTCTGAAAGCTTGATGGAAACTTTGCAAGGGCTTCAGAGAAGAGCGCTCCCTGTTCAATCTCGCTTGCAACCCTGTTCAGAACCTTTGCTGCTCCTCCTTTTCTCTGCTGTTCAAGGACTTTCAATGCTCTTAACAATGGAAGGCCTGAACCGATGAGGGTGGCGAGCTGGCGCGTTATAATCATAAGTTCTTTTGGTTTTATTCTTGAGCCACCAAGAAATGGCAGGTTTATGTTTATGCCACCGCCTCCTGCTTTTTTCTTTGCGGTGGCCTTCTGGGGTTGTTTTGTTGAAGGCGCGGATTTTGCAGCTGAGCCAGATTTACCGGAGCTTATGCTTGTGACATAATATCCCATGGATTTCAGTTTGCCTATCGCATCCTGTGAGCTTGCTGCTGCAATGGTACCACTTACCGCTTTTCCTGTTCCATCGAGGCCTGAATACTGGAAATTCGGCATATTTTCCCCTCTTGTGTTTCCAATCCTATGATACCCTGCATTAAAAAATAAGTAAAGACTTTTTTCATATCAACCGTAGCCATGAACTTCTCTCATAACTTCTTCCACAGATGTTATACCCAGGTTGATCTTCTCAATACCATCATCCACAAGGGTTTTCATTTTACACTCGTTAACAGCTATATCGCGAATCTCACCAAGAGGTCTATTTTCAAGCACAGCGCGCCACAAAGACTCATTTGGAAGAAGGATTTCGAAGATTCCAGTTCTCCCTTTGTATCCTCCTCTGCAAAAAGGGCAACCAACCGGTCTATAAAATTTCATCTGTTCAGCTTTTTCATCCGTAATACCGAGTTCAATGATTTCCTGCTTTGGCGGTTTGTATTCTTCCTTGCATCTCGGACACAGAACCCTTACAAGCCGCTGTGCGATGATACCTTCTATTGTTGAAGCAAGAAGGAATGGTTCCACCTTCATATCCACCAGACGCATAATGGTTGTCGGTGCATCGTTTGTATGAAGTGTACTCAGGACAAGATGTCCTGTAAGGGATGACTGTATCGCCATCTGCGCTGTATCAAAGTCGCGCACCTCTCCCACAAGTATAATGTCAGGGTCCTGGCGGAGTATACTTCTGATGCACACAGCAAAAGTGAGACCGATACTTTCCTTTACAGGAACCTGTACAGCGCCTTCAAGCATATACTCAACAGGGTCTTCTGTTGTGATGAGTTTAACCTCAGGTGTGTTAAGTTTTCTTAATAGAGCGTAAAGGGTTGTTGTCTTACCGCATCCTGTTGGTCCTGTGGCAAGAATGATACCGTGAGGTTTGTGTATGAGTTTCTCAACATTTTCCATATCGGCAGGTAACAATCCGAGGTTTCCCATGTCAAAAATCGTTTTTCCTCTATCAAGCACACGGATTGCCAGACATTCACCGAATATTGTGGGAACAGTATTCACACGAAGGTCAACAGGCCTTCCCATAACAGACAGTTCAATGCGTCCGTCCTGTGGAAGTCTTCTTTCAGCAATGTCCATTGAAGCCATGATTTTGAATCTGCAAAAGAGCGCAAAGGACAACCCTTTTGGCGGGTGAACCATATCGTACAGAACCCCATCGACCCTGTATCTTACCCTGAAATCATTCTCGAATGGTTCAAGATGAACGTCAGATGCGTTATCCCTTACTGTTTGCAATAGAATCAAATCAAAGAGTTTCACAACCGGTGGGAGGGAAGCGATTTCTTCAAGACTTGTAATTGTTGCATATTCACCACTGGCAGATGCTATTGTTTCAAGTTCTTCCATTTCAGACATATCCTGGGATATCCATTTTATCAGGTCGTCTATGGTTTCAAGTTCTGAACCATAATACACGTTAATATTTTCTTTGATATCCTCTTCATCCGCCAGAACCATTTTTATCTTATATCCAAGAATGAATGAAATATCATCCTGTATGTTCAGACTCAGCGTATCACCAACAGCAAGAGTAAGAACATTTTTTTCAAGTTTCACAGGAAGGACATTGTATGTTTTCGCAAGAGCCGAAGGAAACACATTGATGGCATTCTTATCAATAACAGTGTTCTTCAGGTCTATCATCTCAATGCCAGCCTGAAGACTCAGAACTCTTTTTAGGTCCTTTTCGTCAACAAGACCTTTTTCCACAATTATTCTGCCAAGAAATCTTCCTGTTTTTACCTGTTCCTTCAGGGCTTCCTCCAGCTGTTTTTCGGTCAGAAGCCCGGCCTCAATCAACATTTCTCCGAGAAGTTTTCTTTCAGCCATATATCATCCTTTTGTTTCCTCTTTGCTTTCCATCTCTATGGTTTCGCCATAATCTTTAGCCACAAGAGACTGGTCAATGACCCCTTCTGCAGCAAGCTGATGTTTTACCTGTTCTGGGTACTGACTGTAAATCATTATATCTTCAAAGGATATTTTACCCTCTTTGAAAAGCCTCATAAGAAATGCATCAAGAGTTACCATACCCATTTTCATCCCTGTCTGAATGTCTGAAATGATTCTGTATGTTTTGCGTTCGCGGATGAGATTTTGAATTGAAGGTGTGGCTATCATGATTTCAAATGCTGCAACTCTTCCGGGTTTATCAACACGATGAAGAAGAATCTGAGAGATTATGGCGAGAATTGACACAGAAAGCATAATTCTAATCTGTTCCTGCTGTTCCACAGGGAAGACATTAACAATTCTATCTATCGTGCGTGTTGAGCCTGTTGTATGCAGGGTTCCAAATACAATATGTCCTGTTTCTGCTGCTGTGATTGCGGCTTCAATTGTTTCGAGGTCTCTCATTTCCCCAACGAGAAATACATCAGGATCCTGCCTCAATCCCCTTCTTAGTGCTTCTGCGAAGGTAGGTACGTCAACCCCGAGTTCTCTCTGTGTTATAATTGACCTTTTGTGAGGATGATAATACTCAATCGGGTCTTCAATCGTTATGATATGATGATCCATATGTGTGTTCATATAATCAACCATTGAAGCAAGCGTGGTCGTTTTTCCGGAACCTGTTGGGCCTGTCACAAGTATCAATCCACGGGGCCTTGTGAGAAGATATTTCATGGTTTTTTCTTCAAGGCCAAGCTGTTCAAAGGTCAAAAACTTATAAGGAATTAAACGGAGTGCCATTGCAATATGACCGCGTTCTTTGAATACAGAAACACGAAATCTTGCGATGTCTTTAAAAGCAAATCCAAAATCGGTACCTCCAACCCTCTGAAGTTCTTCCTGATGTTCCCTTGATGTGATTGCCTTCATATAGTTAACTGTATCCTCAGGGGTGAGGGGTTCTGAATCCATTTTGACAAGTCCTCCATGCCCTCTCATCATTGGTGGCAGTCCGACATTTATATGAAGGTCACTTGCATTTTCACGGACAATCATCTCAAGAAGTTCTTCAATCGGTTTTGGCATTATTCCTCCCCGGCTACCTCTATTACTTCCTGAATTGTTGTGAGTCCAAGTTTTACCTTTCTAAAACCATCGTCTCTCATGGTTGACATACCGGTTTTACGGGCTTCCTTTTTTAATTCTTCGGCTGTCGCTCTTCTCATCGTGAGCTCCCGAAGCGTATCATTCATTATAAAAATTTCAAAGATAGCGAGCCGGTCCATAAAACCCGTAAAATTACATTCAGGGCAACCCCTTGGTTCAAACAGGGTAACTTTTTCACCTTCCTGTATCTTTAACAATTCCTTCATATGCTGGTCTGGTTCAATGGGCTGTTTGCAGTATTTGCAGAGAACCCTTACAAGTCTCTGCGCCATAACGCCCTGAACAGAGGATGCGACAAGGAAGGGTGGTATTCCAAGATCAATCAATCTGGTGATGGCACTTGGCGCGTCATTTGTGTGCAGGGTGCTGAAAACAAGGTGCCCTGTAAGTGCTGCTCGAAGTGCTATGTCGGCTGTTTCGAAATCTCTGATTTCCCCAACGAGTATTACATCCGGGGATTGTCTTAAAAAGGCTCTCAGAACAGAGGCAAAGGTCAGTCCAATTTCAGGTCTGACAGGTGTCTGATTTATTCCTGATATCTGGTACTCAACAGGTTCTTCGGCCGTCATCAATTTTCTGTCAATGGTATTCAGTTTTTTTAGAGAAGCATACAGGGTTGTTGTTTTGCCGGAACCGGTGGGACCTGTTACAAGCAGGATTCCTCCAGAGTATCTTAAAAGATTTTCCCATGTTTTACGGTCCTGTTCCATAAATCCAAGTTGTTCAAGATCTTTAAGGGCTTTCGTCTTATCAAGGATTCTCAGAACCACACTTTCTCCATATATACCGGGAAGCGATGAAACGCGGAAATCTATCGGTCTTCCGCCTATATCAAGCATAATGCGGCCATCCTGAGGCAGCCTTTTCTCTGAAAGGTCCATTTTTGCCATCAGTTTAACACGCGCAATGACAGCCCTTTCAACCCTTTTTGGTGGACTGACCACTTCGTAAAGCACTCCATCAATTCTGAACCTTACCCTGAATTTCTTTTCAAGGGGTTCAAGATGGATATCGCTTGCTCTTCTTCGCAGCGCTTCAACAAATATTAAATTCACAATTTTTACAACAGGCGCCTGAAGAGCAAGGGCTTCTTCATCTTCATCTGTGGTGATTTCTTCATCTTCAAGTGTTTCAATGGTGTCAGCACTCCCGACTTCCTGAAGCATGGCTGAAAGGTCTTCAATATCCTGCTGCTCAAAATACTTTGCCATCAGCTGGTCTATTTCATTCGGGAATGTTACGATGATTTCAATATCATTTGGTACATTAATAACCTTTTTGAAATAGTCACTCGCTATAATGTTGATCGGGTCATCTGTTACGAGAACAAGTTTTTGATCCTCACGAATTTTCCATGGTATAATTCTGTGTTTTTTTGCAAACGAAGGAGAAACCAGGTTTATTACCTCGGGTGGGATTTCTCTGAGAGGAAGGTTTTGCTGGACTATACCGAGTTGAAAGAAAAGTGTTGTCGGTACATCTCCGAAAGGCAGTAGCCCCATATTTTGAAATATTTCTTTGAGTGGTCTATCGGTTACTTCCTGTTCCTGCAGGGCTTTTTCAATTGCCTGCCGATCCCAGAGCCCTATGTTTTGGATAATCGTTGTAATTTCTTTTTTTGTCGGCATACAATTAAATTACTTCAAAAATTGGGTCATGTCAACACCGGTAAGATACACCGCTATATCCTACATTCTTTCAGGTTTTGATATACCAAGAAGCTCAAGTCCTGTTTGCATAACGATGGATAAACATTGTACAAGGGCGAGACGGGAACAAGAAGTTTTTATGTTTTCATCCACCACCCTGAATTTCTGGTAATATGAATGAAACATACCTGAAAGCTCAAGGATATAAGGCGCGATTTTTGAAACCTCAAGAGTTCTGGCTGCCTGTTCAATCACTGAAGGAAACATCCTGAGTTTTTTCAAAATGTCAAGCTCCATGGGTTCTTTCAGCAGAGAAAAATCAGCCCCTGTTATATCTTTCTCCCCAATTCCTTTTTCTCCTGCAAAAGCAAGTATATGTTTTGCTCTGACATAGGCGTATTGAATGTAATATACAGGGTTTTCATCTGTTTTTTTCTTTGCGATTTCAAGATCAAAATCAAGATGGCTGTCTGCCCTTCTGAAAAGGAAGAAAAACTTTGTTGCGTCAGGACCAACTTCATCCATCAATTGTTTCAGGGTTATAAACTGTCCTTTCCTTGTGGACATGGAAACTTTTTCTTTTCCACGATAAAGGGTGGTAAGCTGAACTATTATTATATGCAGTTTGTCAGGAGAACCGTCCAGAGCAGAAATGGCGGCTTTAATTCTTGCTATATAACCGGCATGATCCGGACCCCACAGATTGATCAAAAGGTCATATCCTCTTCTTATTTTTTCATAGTGATATGCCATATCCGGCGCAAGGTATGTGTATGACATGTCCTTCTTTCTTATCACTCTGTCTTTGTCATCTCCGTAAAGGGTTGATCTGAACCAGAGTGCTTCATCATGTTCGTATACAACCCCTTTTTTCATAAGCGTATTGATGATTTTTTCAACTTTTCCAGTTCTGCGAATTTCACTTTCTGAAAACCAGTTATCAAAAAAGACATCAAATCTTTTAAGATCATCCTGTATCATTTTCAGTATTTCGCACCTTGCAAAATCTTCAAAAAATTTAACTTCTTTGTTTTCGCACCCATCAGGAATTTTCTTTGCTATTTCTTTAAGATATTCTCCATGGTATCCATCTTCAGGTATTTCAGCTGATAACCCCTTATTTTGAAGATAAAACGATTTTAATGAAATACCAAGAAGTTCCATCTGCCTTCCGCAGTCATTCAGATAATACTCTTTGGTTACCTGCCAGCCAGAAAAGGAAAGTATTCTTGAAAGAGCCTCACCAAAAGCCGCCTGTCTGCCATGTGCTATTGTGAGGGGACCTGTTGGGTTTGCGCTGACAAATTCAATGAGAACCTTTTTCCCTTTTCCTGAGTCAGATCGCCCGTACAGATGTTTTTTTGAAAGTATCTCACTGATAACAGAATAAATCTGAGTGTCTCTGAGGAAAAAATTTAAAAAGCCATTTTTCTCTTCGATTTTTTCAAAATTTTCTTTTATCCATGCATTTTTCTCTATCAGACCGATCAATTCTTCTGGAGAGATATTGTTTCCTGTTTTTTTTAACTTGAGAAAAATATTTGTTGAGAAATCACCGAATTCTTTTCTTGATGAGGGGAAAACACTAAAATTTTCATAAACCAATCCTGCATTTGCAAGAATTTCAACAAGTTTTGTTTTTATTTCTTCGGTTTTCATCGTTATTTTTCCTGTTGCATTTCCCTGATAATTTCTTCTATTTTCATTCCTGGATTTTCATCTTTTACAAACTCAATCTCAGGTGTGAATCTGGTTTGAAGTCTCTTGCTCAGAACATGTCTGATATAACCGGTAGCATTGGTAAGTCCTTTTAAAGATTCTGTTTGCTGTTGTTGATTTCCGAGAATGCTCACAAAGACAGTTACATGTTTTCTGTCTGTACTGACTCTTACATCGGTTATGGTTAAAAAGCCAATTCTCGGGTCAGAAATTTCTTTTTGCAGAATATCATTAATTTGATGTTTCAGGCTGCTGGCGAACTTAAGGTTTTTTCTGCTTTTGTTTTCGAATGACATCTTTTTTCCCTGTTAACAATACGTTTATTTTATGCTAAAATTAAAAAGATGGAAAGAAACATTACGAAATTTGCAGGTATATTTCTGCTGGGATTGACTGTTTTCCTTTTCCTTTGTTTGATTTCTTACAGTCCATCAGACCCGAGTTTTGGTTTCTGTCAATTCGGATATCCGATTAATGATACTCCGGCAAATTTTGGCGGGAAATTTGGTGCAAATGTTTCTGCTATTTTGTTTTTCATGTTTGGTTACGTTTCATATCCCGGAATTTTTGCTGTTTTTCTTTACGCCTGGTCGAAGACCTGGAAGAAAGAAAAATTTACAGGTCTTGAGATTGGTAGCTGTGTGGTTTTTATATTTGCTTTTGCAGGACTTGTTGAATCTGTGAGAAAAAATCTTGTTATTTCAGGCACTTCTATTTTTCCTGCGGGTGGGATTACCGGATTTCTGATAAGCAGTGGAATTGGATCATATTTTGGAGATAGGGGTGGTTTATTCTTGCTCGCGATAACCGGTGCCGGATTAATGGTGGCATCTTCCAGGATTTTTTATGCGCCATTTGAGAATTTGATAGCTATTTCATCCGGTTTCAGGAAGATAACTCCTGTTTCTGTACCGGAAACAAAAGTGAAACAAAGGATAAAACAACCTCAATTTGGTCAGTTGAATAATAACAGAGTCGAAGAAACAGAACAGAAACCTGCGGTACAAAGAACAGTTATTCCAGAACACAAGGAAGAGACAGGGGTTGAAACAATCAATATCAATGCTGTTGAGAACCCGGTTTCAAGAAAACAGGCGAGTATCAAAAGCAGTAAATATCAGATGCCATCTCTGTCTTTTCTAAAGGCAGCAAAACAGCCTGAAAAGGAAACAGAAAAAGATCTCAGGGTATATGCGCAGGTGATTGAGGAAACATTGAGTGATTTTGGCATAGAAGGTGAAGTTGTTAATTTCACCCAGGGACCGAGGGTAACATTGTATGAGGTACAGCCAGCACCAGGAATACCCCTGGTGAAAATAACAAAACTTGCTGACAACATCGCAATGAGTTTAAAAGCCAGTCCCATAAGAATGGTTGCTCCCATACCGGGCAAGTCAACCATCGGTATTGAAGTTCCAAACAGGGATATTTCAATTGTTTGTCTGAAGGAAATTCTGGAGAGCAGGGAATTTCAGAATTCTCCGTCAAAACTCACAATGGCTATAGGGAAAAATATTCTTGGTAAACCGGTTATCTCTGATCTCAAGATAATGCCGCATCTTTTGATAGCAGGAGCAACAGGGTCTGGAAAGACGGTTTGTCTGAACTCTTTAATTACCGGTATATTGTATAAAGTCTCGCCTGATGATGTGAAATTTCTGATGATAGATCCAAAAATGGTTGAACTTGTTATATACAATGACATACCACATCTTATTCTGCCTGTTATAACGGATATCAAGAAAGCCGTTAACTCACTCAAATGGTTAATACGTGAAATGGATCGGCGCTATCATCTTTTTGCAGAGGCGAAAGTGAGGAATATCGATTCTTACAATCAGGAAGCACAGGAGAAACTTCCTTATATTGTCGTTGTGGTTGATGAGCTTGCAGATCTTATGCTCATCGCAAGAAATGAAATAGAAAACAGCATCATAAGATTGACGGCTCTTTCACGCGCCGCCGGTATTCATCTGATACTTGCCACCCAGAGACCATCGGTGAATGTTATAACAGGAATAATAAAGGCAAATCTTCCATGCAGGATAGCATTTCAGGTTTCTTCAAAGTTTGATTCCCAGACGATACTTGATTCAAAAGGTGCTGAAAAACTTCTTGGAAGGGGAGATTTGCTTTTTATCCCACCTGGCAGGTCTCATCCGATAAGAGCTCAGGGTGGATATGTGAGCGATGAAGAACTTGAAACCATTACAGGATTTTTGAAAACCCAGGGCAGTCCTGAGTATAAAATGGAAATTCTTGAACATCAGCCGGAAAGTCAGAATGTCGCAACTTTTGATGGTTCTTCTGTTAGTTCTGATGATGATGAACTGTATACAAGAGCGGTCAGAATTGTTCTTGAGACAAGGATTGCTTCAATATCAATGCTTCAGAGAAGGCTTGAAATAGGATTTAACAGAGCCGCAAGATTAATAGAAAGAATGGAAACAGAGGGTATAGTTGGTCCTTATAGAGAGGGAAAACCCAGAATAATTCTAAAGGGCGCAGTACAAGACAGGGGGAATGACCAGACCAATCCACGAAATTCTTAAGGAAACGCGTATCAATGCGGGAATTGATCTTGAAACAGCATCACGTGATACGTTTATTCCGATGAAATTCCTGCTGGATATGGAAAATGGTAACTGGCATATTTTTCCTTCGATTGCACACAGAATTGGCTTTCTGAAAAAGTATCTTGAATATTTGAAAATTCCTTCAGAGATATTGCTTGAATATCCTGGATTCAATCCGTCAATTCAGAAAGTTGAAACATCTGAACAGAAATCTGAAGGAAGATTTTCCTCAATGATATTCTGGGTCTCGGGTGTTATTGTTATTTTTTTGTTTTCTTTGTTTTTTATTGTACACAGCAAATTTTTCAGATCAGATAAAAATAGTATCAGTACTGAAGTACAACATGCCCATTCTTCTGATGTGGATAAGAACGCTTTCAATATAAGCATAAAGGCAACTGAGGACGCATGGGTAAGAGTTATGGTTGATGGTGAAAAGTTCATTGAAAGAATTCTGAAAGCAGGTGAAATTGTTTCAGTTTCTGGTGTTGAAATGGTAATAAGGACCGGTAATGCGGGAGGAACGTTGATTGAGAAAGATGGGAAAACATCAGGTCCATTCGGGAAATCCGGACAGGTTAAAGAGATAAAAATATCAAGAGGTTTGATACAATGAAAAAAGTTTCTGTGATAAGTCTTGGTTGTCCCAAAAATACTGTGGATTCCGAAAAAATTCTTGGAATCCTTGGAAATACAGGTTATGCAATCTCTGTCATTCCTGAAGAAGCTGATTTTGTGATAGTTAATACCTGTGCCTTCATAAAACCTGCTGTTGAAGAATCAATGCAGACAATCTCAAAGCTGATAAAGAAAAAGCAACGAAAAAAATACAAATTAATCATTGCAGGTTGCCTTCCTGCCAGAGATTATGACTTTTTGCGTGCGGAAAAGGGCATCGACGGAATAATCGGTCCATACCAGATTAGCCAGTTACCCTGTATCCTGTCTGAGATTGACAGGGATAATGTGATAAATGCCGGTCTTTTTTATGATAAGAAAGATTACTGCGGGATACCAAGGGCTATATCAACATGGCCATATGGGTATCTGAAAATTACAGATGGATGCAGCAATTATTGTTCTTACTGCACCATTCCATTTATAAGGGGACCACTTTTCAGTTTTGAAGAAAAACAGATTTTGAAAGAAGCGGAATCACTTTTTAATTCAGGTGTGAAGGAGCTCATTATTGTTGGTCACGATATAACTGCTTATGGAAAGGACAGAGGTAAAAGTGGTTTATGTAATCTCATCAGGGAAATTCTGAAGATTGGTTTTCCCTGGATACGTTTGATGTATCTGCACCCTTCTGGAATAACAAAAGATTTACTGGAATTGATTAATGATACTCCAGAAATGTGCAGGTATCTTGATATTCCTTTACAGCACGTGCACCCGGACATTTTAAGAAGTATGAACAGGCCTGTGATGGATTATATGAAACTGATTGAAAGTATTCGAAAAGCAGTACCGGGTATTGTGCTTCGTACGACATTTATTGTCGGATTTCCCGGTGAATCAGAGGAGATTTTTAATTATCTGCTGGAATTTGTCAGGACAGTGAGATTTGAAAGGTTAGGGGTTTTTATTTATTATCCTGAAAAAGGCACGCGGGCATCCATACTGAAACAACAGATTCCACTGGCAAAAAAGAAGGAGAGATTTTTCAGACTGATGGAAGTTCAGAAAAAAATAAGCAAAGAGATTGCATGTTCTTTTATTGGAAAAGCAATGGAAGTGCTTGTTGAAAAACAGGTTGATGGTTATCTTTCGGGCCGTACACAGATGGATGCACCTGACATTGACTGGACAGCAAAAATTCATGGAAAAGCGAGTCCCGGAGAAATCGTCAGGATCAGAATAACCAGGAGTTCTTCCTATAGCCTCTCTGGCAAGATATGCGGCAACGTTTGATTTGACATTATTTCCTGTTATTCTTATAATTAAAAAAGCCGGCACTGATAAAACATCCTGTGGCGTGGTCCTTTTTTTAAACAAATTTATTTTTCTTTTGAGGTTTGAAGAATGAAAAAAGAACTGGTGGCATTACTTGAATACTGGGAAAAGAATAAGGGAGTTTCAAAGGAGTTTCTGATAGCTTCCCTTGAACAGGGCCTTTCTGCTGTTTATAGAAAAAAGGCCATGTTGCAGGATAATGTTGAGGTTAAGATAGATCCTGAAACTGGTGATATCAATTTTGTTGACGAAAATGGTAATCATGTACCTCCTCCTTCTTTCCCCTGGGAAAGGATAGCCGCACAAACAGCCAAGCAGATACTCATCCAGAAGATCAGGGAGGCAGAGAAAGCTGCCATATATAATGAATTTAAGAAACTTGAAAACACAATAGTTTCCGGACGGGTTGAAAGATTTGAAGCCGGCAATATTGTTCTTGCAATAGGAAGAGCAGAAGCACTTCTTCCTCAGAAACATCTGTTACCTCACGACAGGTTCCACATAGGGGATGCAGTGAAGGGTCTTCTTCTTGAGGTTCGCAGACCAAACAAGGGGGTTTATCCTATTATCCTTTCAAGAACGGCAACAGATTTTGTAAGAAGGTTACTTATTGATGAAATACCTGAAATAAGAGATGGTCTGGTTGAAATAAAAGCGATTGCAAGGTTTCCAGGAGATCTCACAAAAGTTGCTGTTTATTCTTCAAACCCGAGGATAGATCCAGTTGGTACGTGCATAGGTGACAAAGCTGGAAGGATAAAAAATGTTACAAGAGAACTTGGCGGGGAAAAGATAGAAATTGTAAGATGGGACCCTGATCCTGAAAAATTTACCGCAAGCGCTCTATCGCCGGCTGTCTGTGAACGCATTGTCTTTGACCGAACAAAAAATGAGGCAACTGTATGGGTTAACAGAGAGCAACTGTTTGTGGCCATAGGGAAAAAGGGGCAGAATGTAAGACTTGCCTGCAAATTAACAGGATGGAACATCATAATAAATAGATCCGAGGGCGAAGGGCATGCCACTTTATTACTTGGCATCACTGAGGAAATGGCACAAAAACTCAGTGAGGCAGGATATGACACAATAAAATCGGTAAGTGAGGCAGACGTAAAGAAATTATCCGAAAAGGTGAATATTTCTGAAGAAGAAGCTAAGGATTTGATTGAAACTGCACAGAAACATATTCAAGACTCAAAGACAGAAAAATCGGTTGACAAATCGGAGAACGAATGAGAGTATACCAGCTTGCAAAACAGATGAAGGTTTCCCCGAAGTATCTTATTGAGATTTGTGAGAAAGCCGGAATAAAGGGCAAAACATATGTCAGTGGCTTGAAAGAACCGGAAATTTCAGCCATCAAGGGATTCATTAAAAAAAGCAAGCTTTCTGAAAAACCCATAACTTTTACCGGAACAGAAACAGTGGGAGAAATAGCCTCAAAACTGAGCATTTCTGCATCAGAAATTATAAAGCAGCTTTCAGACCTCGGTATTTCTGCAAACATCAACGATAGAATGGGTATTGAGAATATAAAGAAACTCTGTGGTGTGTTAGGTGTGGTTGCGGAGTTTAAGAAAACCAGAGAAAGTTATCTTCTTGGTACAGCTGTGGAAACAGCAGAAGATCTGGTACCTCGAGCACCTGTTGTTACTGTTATGGGCCATGTTGATCACGGGAAAACAACAATACTTGATTTCATACGCAAATCAAATGTCGCTGCAAGGGAATTCGGACAGATTACCCAGAAGATTGGCGCTTACAAGGTTAACCTGAAAGAAGGTTCCATCGTTTTCATAGATACTCCCGGCCATGAGGTGTTCACAGCAATGAGGGCCCGTGGTGCCAGGGTTACAGATATTGTAGTTCTTGTTGTTGCAGCAGATGAAGGGGTTAAGTTGCAGACAGTGGAAGCCATAAATCACTGCAAGGCAGCGGGTGTACCGATTATTGTGGCGATTAACAAGATAGACAGACCGAATGCAAATCCTGATTCAGTGAAAAAAAAATTGAGCGAGTATGGATTGATTCCTGAAGAGTGGGGTGGACAGACCGTGTTTTTAAATGTTTCAGGAATTACAGGACAGAATATTAAGGAACTGCTTGAAATTATTCTCCTGATGGGTGAAATGATGGAACTTAAAGCAAATCCGGATAGACCAGGTGAAGGAGTGGTTCTTGAAGCATATCTGCATAAACAAAAAGGACCTGTTGTCAATCTTCTGGTTCAGAATGGTACGGTCAACAACGGCGATTTTTTTGTTTGCGGCAATACATGGGGTAAGGTCAGGGCAATGTTTGATGAAAACGGTAACAGATTGGAAAAAGCAGGACCATCAACACCTGTTGAACTTCTTGGATCTAATTCAACCCCCATTCCCGGTGATATATTCAAAGTGGCGATTTCTGAGGCAGATGCAAAAAAATTAGTTAAACAACAAAAACAGGAATCAAAACCTTTGCAGGAAAAAGAGCAAAGGGTTTTCACTCTTGAGGATTTACAGAGACAGATAGTTGAGGGAGCATTAAAAGAGCTAAAAATAATTCTAAAAACAGATTCGATAGGTTCCCAGGAGGCTATAAAAGCCTCAATTGAAAAGATAAATCAGACATCTTCAGAGAAGCAGGGTTTATCAATTAATTGTCTTCATTGCGGTCTTGGTTCTATAAGTGAATCAGATATTCTCCTGGCAGCGTGTTCTCAGGCAATTATATTTGGCTACAATATCGGCATTGATGCGAAGGTTGAGAAACTTGTCAGGCAGCATGGTATAGAAGTTAAACTTTACAGACTTGTTTATGACCTTATTGAAGATATAAGGAATACAGTGGAAGGTATGATCAAACCCAGAGAGGTTGAAATAATGGTTGGTCAGGCTCTTGTGAAACAGGTATTCAGGATAGGGAAGAACCAGGCAGTTGCTGGATGTCTTGTCGTGGATGGTAAGGCTGTAAGAGACGCAAAGGTGAAAATTGTTCGAAATGGTAGTTTCGTTTTTGAGGGATTTCTTTCAAGTTTGAAAAGATTTAAAAATTCTGTTAAAGAGGTTGCAACAAATACAGAGTGTGGAATAGGAATTGCTAATTTCAATGATTTTCAACAGGGGGATGTAATCCAGATTTATCAGAAAGTTGAAGAGGGAACAAAAGTATGAATTCAGATTGCATATTTTGTAAAATTTCAGAGGGCAAAGCTCCAGCCAGCAAAATATACGAGGATAAAGAGGTTATTGCATTCCACGACATTAATCCTCAATCTCCGGTGCATATTCTTGTCATCCCTCGAAAACACATAGTAAATATGCTTGATGTAAAAAAGGAAGATTACCCGGTGCTTTCAAGGATGCTTGAGGTTGCCACATCTATTGCAAGAGAATTTAATATCGCAGAAACAGGATACAGGATTGTCATAAATACAAACAGAAATGCTGGTCAAAGTGTGGACCATCTTCATGTTCATGTTCTGGGAGGCCGGGTTATGCAGTGGCCTCCGGGTTAATGCCATCCACTTATGAATATTGTGCAAGTTAGGGATTTTATTATCGGAAGTTCAAAATTTTGTGTGATTGCCGGACCCTGTGTGCTTGAAAATAAATCGCTTGCCCTGAAAATCGCTGAAGAAATGAAAATCCTTACAGAAAAAAAAGGTATCAACTACATCTTTAAAGGTTCATTTGACAAGGCAAACAGGTCATCAATAAATTCTTTCAGAGGTCCAGGAATTGATGAGGGATTGTGTATTCTTGATACTGTGAGAAAAGAAACGGATGTGCCGGTTCTTACAGATGTACACTGTGTTTCCCAGGTTAAGCCAGTTGCTGAAGTGGTTGATGTTATTCAGATACCTGCATTTTTATGCAGACAGACAGATTTGCTTATCAGTACGGCAAAAACCGGAAGGGCTGTAAATGTAAAAAAGGGACAGTTTATGTCGCCGTGGGAAACTGTTAACATTATTGAAAAGCTGACATCTTCAGGTTGCAATAAGATTCTTCTTACAGAAAGAGGTACAAGTTTCGGATATAATAATCTTGTGGTTGATTTTCGTTCCCTTCCGATTATGAGGTCGTATGGATGGCCGGTTGTTTTTGATGGAACCCACAGTGTTCAGCAGCCAGGTGCTCTTGGCAGTTCCTCAGGCGGGCAGAGAGAATTTGTTCCATATCTGTGCAGGGCAGCTGTTGCTGTTGGATGCGATGCTGTTTTCCTTGAAGTGCATCCTGAACCTGAAAAGGCACTTTCTGATGGTGCCAATATGATACAGCTGTCTTTTGTTGAAGAACTTTTGAGTCAACTTCTGGAAATATGGTATGTTACAAAAAAGATTGAAAAAGACCGTGGCGAAAAAATTCAGTGAGAAAAGAGTTCTGGAACAGGCAAGGAAAGTTGTTGATATTGAAGTAGCCAGTATTTTGAGTGCCAAAAAGTACATTGGCAGGGAATTTGCCAGAGCAATAAGGATTTTGAGTTCGTGCAGCGGAAGGGTTATTGTCACCGGTATCGGGAAAAGTGGTATAGTTGGTAGAAAAATTTCTGCAACTCTGGCAAGCACGGGCACTCCATCAATATTTTTGCATCCAGGAGAGGCTATTCATGGTGATCTCGGAATGGTCTGTAAGAATGATGCTGTTATTGCTATTTCAAATAGCGGAGAGACAGATGAAATTGTCAGAATCGTTCCCTCTCTAAAAAAAATAGGAGTTCCAATAGTAAGCATTACTTCTGAACGGAAAAGCTCCCTTGGTATGCAGAGCACAGTGGTTATCAATACCGGACCGATAAGAGAGGCAGATCCATTTTCTCTTATTCCGAGTTCCAGTACGACCACAGCGCTCGTGCTTGGTGATGCTATCGCGATTACTCTTCTTACGTTAAAGGGCTTTCAAAAAGAAGACTATGCTTTTTATCATCCAGGGGGAAATCTCGGCCGCAGGCTGATGTTAAGAGTAAAGGATGTTATGCAGACCGGCAGTAATATTCCTTCTGTCAGTTGCGATAGTTCCATGGAAGAGGTTATTTCTGAAATCAATAAGAAGAATCTTGGTTTCAGTCTTGTTGTTGATTCCATGGGAAAGGTTGTGGGTATTATTACAGATGGAGATCTCAGACGATTGCTTGCAGAAAAAAAAAATATCTTTAATCTCAAAGCATGTGAATGCATGATGCCGAACCCACTTGGAATAGATGAGGAAAAACTCGCAGTTCAGGCCCTTGCAATAATGGAAGAAAAAGAGATTACCTGCCTTGTTATCAGAGATAAAAATAAAAGGGCAAAGGGCATTGTGCATCTTCACGATGTGCTCGGGAAAAGAAATTTCAGTCAGGAGATTTAGAATGAATTTTTCGGACATTATTATTGTTGCTACTGATGCAGATGGTGTTCTTACCGATGGAAAACTTTTTCTGGACAAAAATGGTAATCAGGGGAAATCGTTTTCCATCAAAGATGGATTTGCTTTCAAATTACTGAAATTAGCAGGGTTGAAAAGTGTTATCATCTCCGGAAAAAAAACAGGAATTATTCAGGAAAGATTTTCTGAAATCGGTGTTGACTTTATTTTTGAAAACGTTGAGAATAAACTTTCTGTTATGGAACGGTTATGCATACAGGAAGGTGTTATGATGAAAAATGTATGCTACCTGGGCGATGATGTCCCCGATATTCCTGTGCTGAAAAAAGTTGGTTTTTCAGTGGCGCCATGTGATGCTGTGGAAGAAGTAAAAGAAGTGGTCATGTATGTTACCGGTAAGAAAGCCGGCGAAGGCGCTTTAAGAGAATGTGCTGAAATAATACTGAAAGGACAGAAAAAATGGGAAGAGTCTCTGACAAAATCATTGGAATTACTATAATTTTGTTTTTGTTAATATCAGGATGCGGGCGAAAAAAAACCGCACAGAAGATTGAAAAACCAGAGCAGACATTGAAAAATTTCACCATGGAGTTTTTTGACAGTTCATTCAAGGTCACACTGACAGGAGAAGCCGCAGAGAAAAATCCTGCAGGTACGCAGGCACAGGTTTCAAAACCAGCTATTGAAATCAAAAGCAAAAATTTCAATATCGAAATAAAAACTGCTGCAAAAGGCAGCGGCGAGCTTTTTCTTGATCCTGATACACAAAGTGTGACAAAGATTGTAATTCAGAATAATGTTTCAATAGTTCAGAGAAATCCTGAAACAAACCAGGTGAATTTTTCAGCCGGTTGTGAGAGATTGACATATCTGGAAAAAGAGGACACCATAATTATGGATGGTTCACCATGGGTGATCCAGGGAACAAATCATTATAATGCCGACCGGATAATTTACTCATTCAAAGAAAACAAACTGAGGTTTGAGGGAAATGTTCAGATTCGTTTCAAAAGGGCAGGTTCAAACAATAATTAGTCTGGTTGTTTTATTCAGCTTTTTGCCGTGCAGGGCTGAAAATGTTCGCATTTGTATCTGGGAGGGCAGCCAGAAACCTTCTCTTGAAACATTCAAAGGGAAATACAGAGGACAGCTGTCTCTTGTGAAATGGAACAAAAAATACCTGGTTATCAATGTTATGGATGTTGAAGAATATCTTTTTGGAGTTATAGGGAAAGAAATGGATAAATCATGGCCCTTTGAGGCTCTTAAAGCCCAGGCGGTTTGTTCAAGAACACTAATCTATTATTACAAGGAAATCGCTGCAAAAAAGAATATTCCGTACGATGTAAGTGATACAATTTATCATCAGGTTTACGGTGGAGTAGCAAGTGAAAATGAAAATATCATCAGAGCTGTTGAGGAGACATCAAATCAGATTCTTGCTGGACAGGATGGAGAAAATGGTTATAATATAATGCCATCCTTTTTCCATGCGTGCTGTGGCGGGCGTACAAATTCCCCTTCAGAAACATGGGGTGGCAGGTATCAATTGCTTGATGGTGTTGATGATCCATATTGTTCTGGTTCACCATTTTACGCCTGGAGCAGGAGTTTTACCAGGGAAGAGCTTAAATCAATTACGGGCACGGATGTTTGTTCTATTAAGGTTAAAGGATTCGATAAAAGTGGAAGAGCTAAACAGATTGAAATTCAGGGTGTCTCAGGTATCAAAATCATTGCCGCAGAGACTTTCAGGATGATGACGATAAACAGTTCAACAACTTTCAGATCTTCAAAGAGTTTACCCAGCACCATGTTTACAATTGTTAAGAATGGAAACAGTTTTGTTTTCAGTGGCAATGGATATGGCCATGGGGTGGGGTTATGTCAGTGGGGTGCGCGGAAGATGGCTGAAGAAGGAAAAAATTATATGGAGATTCTTAAATACTATTTTCCCTGTTTGACAGTGGCTATAATAGAAACGCTCAGAGATGAAAAACCCATTGTTTCGAGAGAAAACAGGAGGCAGATATGATTTTTCATTTTCAGCCGGTTCATGTGCAGCTTGATCCGGGTTTTGAAGAGATTGCCGAAGAGAAATTTTCCAGACTTGAAAGATTTTTTCCCGGTGAACCAGAGGTGGACCTAATTATTAAGAAAGATAAATTTGAATTCATACTTGAAGCAAAAATACAATACAGAAGATCGAAGATGTTTATGAAGACAAAGTCAAATAATGTTAATGCAGGTTTTGATGAACTGATAAATAAGCTTAAGAACAGTTTGAGTAAGATTCATGACAGAAAGCACGACAAAAAAAACAAAAAATATAACAAAGCAATCTTATATGGCGCTGTAAGTATGACTGAAAAACAGGAGGAACAGATATGAAAATCAGTGAATTTATAAGCGAGAAAGAAATAATTATTGGATTGAAGGCAACAGAAAAGCAGGCAGCACTTGATGAACTGCTTCAGGTTCTTGAAAAAAGCGGATTATTGCAGGAAAGAAAGCAGGTGCTTGAAACGTTGATTGAGCGAGAAAAGCTTGGTTCCACCGGCATCGGTCAGGGGATAGCTGTACCGCATGCCAAGACTGAACAGGTTAAGAATCTTGTTTGTGCTCTTGGTATTTCAGAAAAGGGCGTCAATTTTGAATCACTGGATGGGGAACCCGTTTTTATAATTTTTCTTGTTCTTGCTCCATCCGGAGCAACGGGAATACATCTGAAAGCTCTGGCAAAGATAGCAAGGTTGTTGAAGGATAAGGTTTTCAGGAACTATTTAAGGATGAGCAAGACCCCTCAGGAAGCATATCAGATTATAAAAGAAGATGAAGAGCGATTGAACAGTATCGGGTGAGAAAATGAAACGATTCAGTGGTTTACCCGTGTCATCCGGGATAGCCATAGCAAAGCTTATGGTACTCAAGAATGTTTTCATGCTTCCCCCTGAGAAAAAAATCGATGATGAACAGATTGACCGGGAAATAAAAAATTTTGAAACCGCTGTCAGAAATGTTGAAAACGATATCCTTGAGACCCAGAAAAAAGTTGTGAAAGCTGTTGGAAAGAAGTATGCTGAGATTTTTACAATACACCTGATGTTTCTCAAAGACAAGTTTTTAAGAGAACAGACAATCCGAAACATCAGGATGGAACGAGTGGAAGCAGCACATGCATTTCATAAGACGATTGAACAGATCCAGACTCTTTTTGGTACATCAAACGCAGATACAGCAAAGGATAAGAGGAGGGACCTCTTTGATGTTGCCGAAAGAATTTTTTCCTATCTGATAAAAGAGGAAAGAACAGGTATTTTTGATAAACCTGTGATAGTCGTGGCCCGCGATCTTTCGCCATCTCAGACGGTTTCATTTGAAAAAAAATATGTTATGGGTTTTGCAACAGAGCTTGGAAGTAAAACCTCTCATACAGCAATCATGGCAAAGGCGCTTGAAATTCCTGCTGTTGTGGGCTTGGGAGATGTAGTTCAAATGATAGGGGATGGTGAACCAGCTATTCTGGATGGAATTAACGGTCATCTCATTGTGGATCCACCACCCTCTACTGTAAGAGAATATGAGAAGAAAAGAGAGGATTTTTTGAAACAACGAAAGGCTTTTTATCTTACAAGAAAACTTGTAGCTGAAACCCCTGATGGGGTGAAAATCAAATTGATGGCAAATATATCTCTACCTGAGGAAGCATCCACAGCCCTGAAATATGGTGCGGATGGAGTTGGTCTTTTCAGGACAGAATTTCTCTTTCTTAACAGAAATGATCTGCCATCAGAAGATGAACAGTGTGAGTCTTATAAAAAGGTTGCATCAATAATGGGGAAGAGAGAAGTTGTTATAAGAACACTTGATATCGGTGGCGACAAATTTATGTCGTCCTTTCAATCTTCACTGGATCTGAATCCTTTTCTTGGATGGCGTGCCATACGATTTTGTCTCAGCAGAAAGGATATTTTTAGAACCCAGCTCAAAGCAATTTTTAGAGCAGGATCTCATGGGAATTTCAAGATAATGATTCCCATGGTTTCAACACTTGAAGAAATAAGGAAAACATATGAAATCATGGAAGAATCAATGGAAGAACTGAAGTCTGAACATAAGCAGTTCAAAAGACTTCCGGTGGGAATTATGATTGAAATACCCGCTGCTGCTCTTCAGGCAGATTTGTTTGCAAAGAAAGTGGATTTTTTCAGTCTTGGAACAAACGATCTCATACAGTACACAATGGCTGTGGACAGGGTAAATGAGAAGGTCGCTTATCTGTATCAGCCATGCAATCTGGCGGTTTTAAGGCTTATTTCCTCAACGGTAGAAGCCGCCCGGAAATATGGTATAGATGTAAGTGTATGCGGTGAAACTGCATCTATACCGGAGACAGCGTTATTCTTTATTGGTCTTGGAATAAAAAATCTCAGTATGGCGCCATCAGCAATTCCTTACATCAAACAGATAGTTCGCAAAATTCCATATTCTCTGGCAAGGGATATATCAGAAAAAGCGATGAATTTGTTAAC
>CAZHJN010000026.1:0-25952 GCA_964532995.1 uncultured bacterium | reverse complement strand
ACTTCGCTCCATTCAAATCCCCGTGGGTTTGTGTGGGTGCCGAAGCGGGGATTTGAACCCCGACGGCGTTGCCACCACTAGGTCCTGAACCTAGCGCGTCTGCCAGTTCCGCCACTTCGGCTGGATAAATTCTGCTGCTATTGTTTGAAGGAAAATTCTCGTATTTACATTAAAACGTAGATGCTGCCTCATATCCAGAATTTTTTCAATTGTACTATGCTGAACTGTTTTTATTATATCTGAATATTTTTCGGAAGGCAACCCGAATTGTTTTACGTCCTTTGATTGAAGAAGAATCTGTCTCAGAACAAGTACCAGCGCATCAAACATATTTTCAATTTCTTCTCTGGTGGAACTTTTTGATGTTTCTCCGACTGTTTCAAATAGTTCATACCATTTTCTTTTGCTTGCTTTTTCAATTATGTCTGCAAATTTTTCAGCTGAATCACTATCAAAATCAAGTTCTAAATCAGGATTAATTCTGATATTTATCGCACGAGATGTGATGGTTGGGAGAAAATTTTTATTGTTGCGGGTAAGAATTAACAGTATTCCATAAGCCGGTGGTTCTTCCATTATCTTCAGAAGGCTGTTTGCTGCTGGTTGCTGCATCCAGTCGGTTTCAATAATGAAGGTTCTGTGTTTGCCCGCATAAGGTTTTGTGTAAATCTGTTCCTTTATTGTTCTGACTTCGTCGATGGATAGATTTCTTTTTTCGGGTCTGACAGAATGAACATCCGGGAAATTACCCGATGTGATGGTCCTGCAGGGGTAACATCTATTACATATTTCAGGTGAGGTTTCACATTCAAGAAGTTTTGCTGTTTTTAAAGCCACATCTTTTCTTGTTTCTTCTGTCCCACCATAAACTATAAAAGCATGGGCTACTCTGTTTTTCAATATCGCCTTTTTGAGAAACTCGTATATCTGGTCAATGTTCATTCAGATATTCCTGCCAGTATTTTATAATTGAAGAAAATGTTTCATCAATGCTTTTTCTTCGGATAATTTTTATCCTTTCAGGTTCTTTTCTGGCTATTTCAAGATAACCATGTCTGACCCTTTCCTGGAATGCCTGACTTTTTTCAAGCCTGTCAGGAGATTTATTCAGCTGGTTTCGCAGAACCCGCGGGGATGCATCTATAACAAATGTTATATCAGGTTTTATACCGCCTAAGATGTTTTCATGAGCCACCTCTATAAGTTCAATTGATAATTTTCTGCCATAGCCCTGATATGCAACCGTTGAGTCAATAAACCTGTCAAGAACTATGACCCATCTTTTTTCAATGGCAGGTATCATACACTTTTGCACCAGCTCATTTCTTGCTGCAAGGTATAGAAAGAGTTCTGAGAGGCAGCAGATATCATCTTTTCTGCTCAACAAAATTCTTCTTAATCTTGTGCCGAGTTTGGTCGTTCCTGGTTCTCTGAAATGGATTACATCAAATCCATTTGATTTAAGATATTTTATGAATTTTTTTGCCTGGGTGGATTTGCCGCAACCGTCTATGCCTTCAAAGCTGACAATGATGGCATTTTTCTTCATTTGATGAATTTAAGGAATATCTCGGCAAGCTTTTCATCATTTTTTTTCACTTCAACCCTGTATACTGATTTTTCCTCATCAATTGCAAATCTTTTCTGCATATTCTTATATGAGAAAGTATAACCGGTATCATCAGTGGTTGAAGGATTGTTTGATGGTGTAAATCCCACCACATTTATTCTTATATTTTCAATCGGTAAGTTATTTCTGGTTGCACCTGTGATTTTTATTCTCACATCGCTTTTTATTTCAAGATAATCGCCATCTTCCACAGTAAGCTGCGAACCATCTTCTGTTTCCAGTGTTAACATAACAGGTATCTTTCCCGGAAGCACAGCAGGCTGTTGAGATGGAATTTCCTGTTTTATTTTATGGTTGCATACAGGGAAGAAAAACAGATAAGCATAGTATCCTGTAATTGCTGTAAAAACTACTGCCAGTGCAATACCTGCAAGACCTTTTTTTCTATTAATCTGAAAGATGAGGATGCCGATCAGAATACATAAAACCGCGATTCCAGCACAAACAAGAATGAGTATTCTTGCCAGGATTTCAATATTCATTTTCCTCTCCTTTAACTTGTGTGAGTTCTCTTCTCATTCTTAACGATATTTGATGTTGCGACAGATTTTCAATTTCTGCCAGTCTCTCAGCTATGGTACCATTTTTTTGGAAAAAACTCGAATTTGCTTCAATTACAGCGTAAGTCCTCAAAAAATTAAACACACTGAGTCCTGAATCAAATGATGCATTTCCGCCTGTTGGCAGGGTATGACTCGGTCCTGCTATGTAATCTCCAAGAGCGCATGGAGTGTGATTGCCCACAAATATTGCTCCAGCAATAATTTTTTCAGCAATTTTCCTGGCATTTCTGCACACAATCTGAGCGTGCTCCGGAGCAATCTCATTAACGACATCAATCCCTTCATCAATTGAGTTAACCATTATGGAATAACCCGAACTGATTCTGTTTGCTATTTTTCTGGCAATTTTTTTATCTGTGGAAACCAGAAACACAAGACCATCTCTATGTTCTTCCTGGGCTTTCAGGTCAGACTCAATCCAGGACGGATTTGCTGTTTCGTCAAGCAGTACCGCGAGTTCACTCGGACCAGCCAGTAAGTCAATCCCGACTTTGCCCGCAAGCATTTTTTTTGCCGCATTTACATATATATTTCCAGGACCTGCTATTACATTTACCTGCGGAATCGTGTCTGTTCCATATGCCATTGCCGCTATTGCCTGACTTCCTCCTGCCCTGAATATTTTTTTTATCCCGATCATGCTGAGTGTGCCTACAATATAGGGATGAATGCTTCCCCTGTATGAGGGTGGACTGCAGGCAACTATTTCCTTGACTCCCGCAATCTTTGCAGGTATTGCTGTCATCAATACTGTTGAAAGAAGAGGAGCTGTGCCAGCAGGAATATAGATTCCTGCTCTTTTAACCGGTTTTGTCCTGAAATCAATTCTGATGCCTTTTTCTTTGATGGAAAAACCGGGTATTTTCTGTTTTCTGTGATAGTTTTCTATTCTTCTTACGGTTTCTTTTATGATTTTTCTGTCTGAATCCAGTATTTTTTCAAGGCATGATTGTATTTCTTTTTCTGAGACCCTGAAATCATCAATCCTGACCCCGTCAAGTTTTTCAGTCCAGTATCTGAGTGCAGCATCGCCTTTTTTTTCAATATCAGAGATGATTTTTGAAACAGTTTTTTCAACAGCAGTTGGAAAACTTTTTCTCTTTCTCAGGATATTTTTTAATTCTTCGCGCTTTATCTGCAGCATTTTTTAAGGTTGTGTATTGTTTCTCTGTAATTGTTGCTTCCAAAGATAAAGGAACCAGCAACAAGTATATCCGCGCCTGCTTTTTTTACAAGAGGCGCTGTTTCATAATTTATTCCACCATCAACCTCTATTAAAAACCTGTAATTCCTTTTTTTTCTTTCTCCGGCAAGCCAGGCAATTTTATCAAGATTTGATTCAATGAATTTCTGACCCCCAAAACCAGGGTTCACTGTCATCACCAGCACAATTTCCACATCATTGACGATTGACTCAATTCTCTTTATGTGTGTGGGTGGGTTGATGACAATGCACACCTTTTTTCCTGCTGAATGGATTTCTTCCGCAAGTTTCCTGTGGTTAATGTCCACCTCTATGTGAAAACCTATAATATCTGCTCCGGCATCTGCAAAAGCTTTCCAGTATTTCTGCGGATGGGTGATCATCAGATGAGCTTCAAAAGGGAGTTCTGAATATTTTCTGATTGCTGACAGTATCATAGGACCGAATGTTATATTTGGAACAAAGTGCCCATCCATTACATCAAAATGAATCATATCAGCGCCGGCTTCTGTTGCTGCGCTCACCTCTTTGCCGAGTTCCGCAAAATTTGCAGATAAAAGGGAAGGTGCTATCATCATATCATCTAATTATAAGGAACTCCTTTTTTTTCGTCAAATTATGCAGGTTTTTTTGTAGCCGGGTTGGTTGATAATTGACGCTTTTTTCTGTATATGATTAAGTATCAATATGAGACAACAGGTGAAAATTGAAAACAGAAAAGCTTTACATGATTATACTGTCATTGAAACGATTGAAGCGGGGATTGAACTTCTGGGACCTGAGGTGAAGTCAATACGTCAGGGTAGTGCCAGCCTCAGGGACTCATATGCAGGATTTGAAGGGAACCAGCTGTACCTTCATAAAATGCACATTGCAAAGTATCCCGGCACATTTGAAAAGATTGATCCTTTGAGAAAAAGAAGGTTATTGCTCCATCGCAACCAGCTTACAAAATGGCAGAGAAGAGTTGAGGAAAAAGGATTGACAATAGTGCCACTTTCAATGTATACTAATGAGAAGGGCATTATAAAGATTAACCTTGCCCTTGTTCGCGGTAAAAGGTTCTTTGATAAACGTCGGGACATTGAGGAAAAAGAAGTCAAAAGGCATATTGAAAGGCATAAGCTGAAAAACATTTGAAATTTTAGGGGGCGAAATAGGTCTCGACAGGGGGCAGGAGTGAGAAAAGCTGCCGTCCGAGGCGCCGGGGGCTCGTAAAATCCGGCAAACAAAATAGCTGCCACAACAGCAAACTACATGGCTGCATAAATTATGCAGCCACCTGACAGATTCCCTGCTCCTGGGAATCTGAACCAGGTCGCACAGGAGCTCGTTCTGGCTTTCCTCGGTCCCGGGAGGCTGGAATCAGACAAAAAGGGACAGGTATTCTGGAATCCGGTTTCGGGGAGTCCAGAAATACCCGAAAAACCGAAACTATGTCGGTAGATGCTTTTCCATTTCCCCTCTGGACGCGGGGGCAGTACCCGCCGCCTCCACTTTTCTTTTACCTGCGCAAATTAATTAATAAAATAAGGGGTGGATGTGAGGTTCGGACAAGGATTCTGTTTGTCAATATTTTTGATTTTTTCCCTGCTTTTTGCTTCTGATTTTACCAATCAACTGAAGAATTATCCCTCATACTGGATCGGCAAGGAAAAATATGTCAGTTTGCAAACTGTCATTAAGGTGCTGGGTGTTCAGAGCTGGGGAAGAATTGAGGACAGAATTTTTATTGACTACCAGGACAGGATTCTTAAGGGTAGTATAGGCTCGTCTGATTTTTATGTTGATGAAAAAAGGATGAGTCTTGACCATCCATTGAGAGAGATTGAGAAAGAGGTTTTCATCCCGGTTGAATCTTTTGACAGAATACTGTCAACCATAGTTGTTTCGCAGCCTCAATTGCAGCAACAGAAAACATCTTCTGTTTCTGCCGCAGGCATAAAAGAGAAATCAACAGAGGCACAGCAGTTAAAGACGAATAAAGAATTTGTGATTCTGATTGATCCCGGTCATGGTGGAAAAGACAATGGCGCTGTTGGAAACTATGGACTTAAGGAGAAGGATGTTAATCTTGACATTTCTTTGAGATTAAAAAATTACCTTATCAACCAGCTTAAAAAACCTTCAAAGATTACCATAAAAATGACAAGAGAAAAGGATAAATTTCTATCTCTTGACGAAAGGGTTGAACTGGCAAAAAAAGAAAAAGCTGACATTTTTTTCTGCATTCATACAAACTCTTCTCGTTTGAACAGATGGAATGCTGATGGTTTTGAAACCTATTATCCTTCAAGAAAGAGTGAAATAAGTTTTGTGGCAAAAGTGGAAACAGACGAATCGATTGAAACGGAAACAAGTACAGAGGTGGTTTTTCAGATAGTTTCAGAACTCAACAGCACCTCAGTGATAGAGGAAAGCAGAATACTTGCTGAAATTGTTCAGGAAAAACTTGCTGAAAGGCTGATCTGTCCTGACAGAGGCGCAAAGCCTGCGAGTTTTTATGTTTTGAAGTACACGCCGATGATATCTGTCCTTGTTGAGGTTGGCTTTATCTGCAACCCTAATATTGAAGCCAATCTTCGCGATCCTGAGGTGAGACAGGCGATAAGTGAAACGCTCGGCAAAGCGATAATTCAGTATCTTAAATCAAAACAAATCCTTGAATAAAAAATCTCCAGTTGCTGTTTTTGATTCAGGTATTGGCGGGCTGACCGTTGCAAAACGGTTAAATCAGATATTGCCCGGAGAAAAGATTATCTACTTTGGAGATACCGCACGGGTGCCTTATGGAACAAAATCAAGAGATACCATAAAACAGTATGCACTTCAGATAGCGGGCTTTCTTATTCGTTTCAAGCCGAAGCTGATAGTTATCGCTTGCCACTCAGTATCATCGCTGGGAAAGGCATTTCTTGAAAAGAAATTCCCTGATTATACTTTTATTGATGTGATCGGTCCTTCGGTGGAAGAGGCGACAGAGAAAACAAAGAATAAGAAAATAGGAATTATTGGCACCCCGGCTACGATTTCAAGCGGTATGTATCCTGAAATGATTGAAAGGATTGATAGCGGCATAAAGGTATATCAGAAACCATGCCCGCTGCTTGTGCCTCTGGTTGAGGAGGGATGGTTTGACAATGATATTACCAGATCCATTGTTAAATACTACATCCAGGGAGTTCTGGATAAACAGATTGATACCCTTATTCTTGGGTGCACCCATTACCCGCTTCTGAAAAAGGCGATCAGAAAAATTACAGGATTGGCAGTTCATCTTGTGGATGCTTCGGATGCCACAAGTGTAAAGGTGAAGGATTTTCTTGTGGTAAACGGGTTACTCAATACAAAAAAAGCGAAAACACCGGTCATTTATTTCAGCGATGTCTCTGAGTACAGAAACCAGGTTATGCACAGGTTCTGGAACAAAATGGATTTTCTGATTAAAAAGATTGATACAGGAGAACTATAATGTTTGAACTCACAGTCAGCGGTTATTTTTCAAGCGCGCACAGATTGCGCATGTACAGGGGAAAATGTGAAAAACTTCATGGCCATAACTGGAAGGTGGAAGTTACGGTTTCAGGAGAGATTGATACTGAATCAGGAATGGTGATTGATTTTGGCATACTGAAAAAGGAACTTGAAAAAGTTCTTGCCAGGCTTGATCATTCATATCTTAATGATATTGACTATTTCAAGAAGGTCAATCCCACTTCGGAAAATACAGCTGTTTATATTTTTGAAAAATTGAAAAAATCCTTATCGCGACATAATGTGAAGGTGAAAAAAGTAACCGTATGGGAAAATGAGAGGCAGTGCGCTTCTTTTTGTTCTGCATAATTATCAGTGATTTAATCAAAATGTTGCTCATGTTATAATAGTAAATAATCTGCTCAACAGGAAGGAAGAAATGGAAAACAGATCAATAAGAGATTTTGCAATTGATTTTGAAACAAAGGGCGTAAATCCTTATCTTTCACTTGCAGCAAAAACAACCAATCCACTCGGCAAAAGACTTTTTTACTCCCTTGCAGAACAGGAAGTCCAACATGCCGCATTGTTTGACAGCAAAGACCTCAGTTTGCCCGAAAAAAGCATTCTGGACAATTCTGTAAAAGATATTGAGGCTCAGTTGAAGGAATTCTGGATGCAGGCAGAAAAGTTTGAAATAAAAAAAGAGGATGTGCATTTTTCTGGATATGAACAGGCAATGGAGATGGAGAAGAAATCAATTTCCGCTTATAAAGAGTTTCTTACAAAGAGCACTGAAGAAAAAGAGAAAGAGTTTTTGCTGTGGATTATTGAAGAGGAAAAAAAGCATCTTGAAGCATTGAGGAATGTTCATTATTATCTGACTGAAACAGCGGATTGGCTTCAGACTGAGGAAAGCAGGGTCTGGAACTGGATGAATCAATAACAGAGAGTCCTATGAAAACAATATCTGATGTTGTTCTGCCGGTGCCAAAAATATATTCAGGCAAAATAAGGGAATTGTTTGAGATTGATGAAAAACGGATTCTTATTGTTACTACTGACAGGATTTCGGCTTTTGATTTTGTTCTGCCCAATCCGATTCCAGGCAAGGGTATTATTCTGAACAATCTTTCGTTATTCTGGCTTGAAAAACTCAAATATATTTGCAAAAACCATCTTGATACTGTCGATTTTGAATTATTTCCTTCAAATCTGAAATCTTTCAGAAGCATACTTGAAGGAAGAAGTGTTATCGCAATAAAGACGACCAGGATTCCAGTTGAATGCGTGGTTCGAGGATATCTTTCCGGAAGTGGATGGAAGGAATATCAATCAACCAGATCAGTCTGTGGGATAAAACTTCCTGATGGGTTGAAAGAAAGCGATAAACTGCCGGAGCCGATTTTCACACCTGCAACAAAGGAGGAAAAGGGAATTCATGATCAGAATATCAGTTTTGAAAAGATGAAAGAAATAATCGGCGATGAAACTGCTGAATATCTTAAACAGATTTCCATCAATCTTTACAAAAAAGCCTGTGAGTATTCTGAGAGTAAGGGAATAATCATCGCTGACACAAAATTTGAGTTTGGTATCTTTGATGGTGAAATTTTACTGATAGATGAAATTTTAACTCCTGATTCCTCGCGATTCTGGGAAAAAACAACCTATGAGCCCGGAAGGAGCCAGGATAGCCTTGATAAGCAGTATGTAAGGAATTATCTTGAAAGCATAAAATGGAACAAAGAACCTCCTGTACCGGAATTGCCTTCTGAAATCATTGAGAAGACTGCGGAAAAGTACAGGCAGATTTATGAAATTCTGACAGGTAATACTGTCATATAAATGTGAGGTTTTTCGCTTTTTACCTCAGTGATAAAAAGATTTAATGAAACAGAAAAAACAAAAAATTTATCTTGTGCAGATTGGTTTGAAGAAGGGATTTTTTGATGCTTTCGGACAGGATATAGTTCATTCCATTCAGGAACTGGGTATCCAGAAGATTGAAAAGGTTTATGTATACGATGTTTACAGGGTTTACGGAGATGTGAACCTGTCCCTTGTTAAGAAAATTTCTCAATTCCTTTTTCTTGATCCTGTTGCGCATGAAATGAAGATTTTTGAATATGATAGAATTTCAAAATCGGCTTTTCCGTATGTGGAAGTATGGTATAAACCCGGCGTTACAGACCCGGTTGCTCTTACAGCGATGAAGGGGATAAAAGATCTTGGCATAAATTGCGATGTGAGTATAAGCTGTGGAAAGAAATACGAGTTTTCAGGTTCAGGTATTGGAAAGAAATTACTGGAGACAATTGCCACAAAGGTTCTCGCAAACACCCTTATTCAGAACTATGTTATCAGGGAAGGTTGAAAATGGCTGAAGCATCAGTAATAAAAATAAGACATCTGGAAGATCAAAAACTTATTGAGATAAGCAGAAAGGGTCTTCTTTCGCTGAATCTTGATGAAATGAAGAAAGTTCAGAAGTATTTTATGGATGCCGGAAGGGATCCAACTGACCTTGAGCTTGAAATGATTGCTCAAACCTGGTCAGAACATTGTTTCCACAAGACTTTCAAGAGTAAGATTCAGTTTACTGAGGTTTCTGACGATGGTGTTGCAACAACCGAACAGGTAAGTTCCCTGTTTTCTCTCATAAAACAGGTGACAGATAGATTGCGCAAAAAGTGGTGTGTTTCAGTTTTCAAGGACAATGCAGGAATAATTGATTTTGATGGCGATCATTGTATCTGTTTCAAAGTTGAAACCCATAATCATCCATCTGCTCTTGAACCCTATGGTGGGGCAGGTACAGGGATTGGTGGAGTTATTCGCGATATTCTCGGCGCCGGTCTTGGAGCCAGACCGATTCTTAATACTGATGTTTTCTGTTTTGGCCCGCTTGATATTGACCATGAAAATCTGCAGGAGGGTATCTTTCATCCACGACGTCTTTTTAAGGGTGTTGTAAGTGGAGTTAGGGATTATGGAAACAGAATGGGCATTCCAACAGCCAGTGGTGCCATACTTTTTGATCCAGGATATATTTACAATATCCTTGTTTATTGTGGAACCGTGGGAATTATGCCCGGGTGGGCGGTTGAAAAGAAGGTGAGGTCAGGGGACCTCATAGTTGTAATAGGCGGTAGAACCGGAAGGGATGGAATCCACGGCGCAACATTTTCCTCGGCAAGCCTTGAAAAGGACATACCAACAAGTGTTGTTCAAATAGGCAATCCAATAATAGAAAAGAAGGTCCTTGATGCACTTATGATTGCAAGAGATAGAAAACTGTATTCAGCGATTACTGATTGCGGTGCTGGTGGATTGTCTTCAGCTGTTGGTGAACTTGCTCAGGATTGTGGAGCAGAGGTTCATCTTGAGAAAGTGCCTCTGAAGTATCAGGATCTTAAACCATGGGAAATATGGGTTTCTGAATCTCAGGAAAGAATGGTGCTGGCGGTTCCACCTGAAAATTACGATAGGCTAAAGGAAATTCTTGATGCAGAGGATGTTGAGTACTCATGCATTGGCTCGTTTAATTCAACTAAAAAAATCAGGATTTATCACGGGAAAGATACTGTTGGTGAACTTGATCTTGACTGGTTATTTCAAAAAACAAGTCTGCCTGTGCTGAAGGCTTTTTATGAACCAAGAAAACTGGCTGATATGAAGCCTGAAAACCTTGATTTAAAGGATTGTCTTGTGAACCTTATTTCAGACCCTGTGATCGCATCCAAAGAAATTGTTGTAAGACAGTATGACCATGAGGTTCAGGCTCACACCATAGTAAAACCATTTCTTGGGGTTGATGGTTCAGGACCATCTGATGCAGTTGTTATTGCACCCCTTTATGGCAGCAAAAAGGGAATCGTTGTTGGTTGCGGTATCAATCCATGGTATGGCAGGATTGATCCATATCTTATGGCTGGTTGCTGCATTGATGAGGCTTTGCGCAATGTTGTTGCATGCGGTGGAGATCCTTCAAGAACAGCACTTCTTGACAACTTTTGCTGGGGAAAATGCGATGACCCTGTTGAGCTTGGTAAACTTGTTAAATGTGTTAAGGGATGCAGGGACTTCGCAATGAAATACAGAATTCCATTCATTTCAGGCAAAGACAGTCTCAATAATTTTTTCACAAAACAGGACGGTACAACTATTTCAATTCCAGGAACATTACTTATATCCACCGTCAGCGTGATAGATGATGTTGAAAAAACCGTCAGTTCTGATTTCAAGGATGCAGGAAATCTTATATATGTTCTTGGTACAACATCAGAAGAGATGGGCGGTTCACGCCTTTTTCATCTTCTTAATATGGAAGATGGAAGATGTCCTGTTCCTGTTCCGGAAATCAGCCTGCCCCTGATGGAAAAACTTCATTTTGCAATAAAGAACGGTCTTGTTCAGTCCTGTCATGATTGCTCTGAAGGAGGTCTGGCTATTGCAATCTCTGAAATGATGTTTGGAAGTGGATATGGTGCTGAAATGGTTCTTGATGATATAGTCGCTAACACAGATGAAACTGTTTTTCTGCTTTTCAGCGAAAGTCAGGGGAGATTTATCGTGGAGGTGGATGAGACGAATGTTGAAGAATTTGAGCGGATATTCAAGGGATTACCGTTTTGTTGTGCTGGGAGGGTTATCCCTGATTTCAGACTGAAGATAAGCCACAGAAAACAATCTGTGATTGATATGGATGGCGAAGCGCTGAAGCAGAGGTGGTGTGGAGCAATAACATGGTAAAAATATTAATTCTTCGCACAGCAGGAACAAACTGTGATCTTGAAACAGAGTGGACATGCAAAGTTTGCGGTGCGGATGTTTCAAGAGTTCACATAAGAGAAATTATTTCAGGAAAGAAAAAGATTCTGGATTTTGATGTTCTGATAATACCTGGTGGTTTTTCGTATGGAGATGACCTTGGAGCCGGAAAGGTTCTCGCAAATGAGATAATGTTGAAGTGTAATGAACAGATAGAGAGATTCAGAGAAAGAAAAAGACCAATCATTGGAATATGCAATGGGTTTCAGGTTCTTGTGAAGGGGAAAATGTTGCCTTTCTGGAATAAACATACAGCGTCTCTTGTATGGAACGACTCCGGAAGATTTGAGGATAGATGGGTTTTTTTAAGGGTTGAAAAATCAGTATCACCGTTTTTCAAGAATCTTCAGGAAATAGTCAGGTTTCCGGTTGCTCATGCAGAGGGTAAATTTGTTTTGAAAAATGAGGTTTCTCTTAAAAAGATTGAGAAAAACAGACAGGTTATTCTCAGGTATGTTGATCCATCAGGAGAGATTGCATCCTATCCATACAATCCAAATGGTTCCATTGCGGGTATTGCTGGGGTTTGTGATGAGACAGGTCTTGTTATTGGGATGATGCCTCATCCGGAACGCGCTGCACTGGGCATTCATCCACCAGATTGGCACAGATATTATAAAAAAGATGAATTTTATTCAGGGTACCAGTTTTTCAAAAATGTGATAGAATATTGCTCGTAAATTTTTTATGCAACAAGGAGTGGATTAAGTGGATAACAGTATACTTGCGAAAGCCGAAGTACTTGTTGAGGCACTTCCATATATTCAGAAGTATAAAGGAAAAACATTTGTTGTGAAAATTGGTGGTGGAATACTCAGATTACCTGACCAGAAAGAAAATGTGCTTTATGACATCGCCTTTTTAAGTTCAGTCGGAATAAAGACGGTTGTTGTATGTGGTGCGGGTCCAACCATAACAGAGGAGATTGAAAAAAGAGGTAAAAAGGTAGAATTTGTTGAGGGTTTGAGAGTGACTGATGCCGATGTTCTTGATATTGTTGTTGAAGTCCTTGGCGGAACCCGTGATGATGTTGCCAGAGCACTTAAGGAAAAATTTGGAATAGAAGCTTATCCACTGAAACCAGAGGAAGGCCATATTATTGCGAACAAGATTCACTGGCAAAAAGGCTCTGAAATAATAGATCTCGGTTTTGTTGGACAGGTTGAAAAAATCAATAAAGAGGTTATTGAGTCTTATCTTGAAAAAGGCGTTGTGGTTTTTGCGCCCATAGGTATTTCTCAGGATGGTCAGAAATACAATATAAACGGCGATTCTGTGTCTTCATCGGTTGCAAAGGCTCTTGGCGCGGAAAAACTGATTTTCGTTACAGGCGTGAGAGGAGTGATGAGAAATCTTGATAATCCAGACGCTCTTATGTCAATAATCAATGCCTCTCAGGCAGAAAACTTAATCAAGGAAGAAGTTATTCAGGGTGGAATGATTCCTAAGGTGAGGGGTGCAATTGAGAGTCTCAAAGGCGGAGTAAAAAAGGTTCATATCATAAGCGGTAATCTCGCGCATTCACTTATTCTGGAAATTTTTACAGAACATGGAGTTGGCACAGAAATAGTTCTTACAGGAAACTCCAATGGATGAATCAACGGTTAAGCAGTATTACAGAGATTACATTATCGGTTGCTATGGCAGGGAAGATTTTGTTTTTGTAAAAGGTAAAGGACCGTGGCTGTGGGATATAAACGGGAAAAAATATCTTGATTTTTTCCCTGGATGGGCTGTAAGCGGCCTCGGACACTGTCCTGAAAGAGTTGTGAAATCTGTATGCAATCAGGCAAAAAGATTGATGCATGTTGCAAACAACTATTACATTGATATACAGGCATTATGCGCGAAAAAACTTATTGAAGTTTCATTTGATGGTAAGGTTTTTTTCTGCAACAGTGGCGCTGAGGCAAACGAGGCTGCTATCAAACTATGCAGACTGTACGGTTCAAAAACCGGTAGATACAAAATCGTTTCAATGAGAAATTCCTTTCATGGCAGAACCCTCGCCACAGTTACCATGACAGGACAGGAAAAATATTCTGCTGCTTTCAAGCCACTGCCTGAAGGATTTGCTTATGCTGAATTCAACAGTATTGATTCCCTGAAAGAAAAGGTGGATGAAAAAACTGTGGCAATAATACTGGAGCCAATACAGGGAGAAGGTGGAATTAATGTTGCATCGCAGGAGTATCTGAGGCAGGTGAGGGAATTCTGCACCCAGAAAGATTTACTGCTTGTTTTTGATGAGGTTCAAACAGGAATGGGCAGAACCGGAAACTGGTTTGCATTTCAACATTTTGGTGTTCTGCCGGATATTATGACACTTGCAAAAACTCTTGGAGGAGGTTTTCCCATTGGCGCAATGGTAGCAAAAAAAGATGTTTGCGACCTCCTTGTTCCAGGAACGCATGCTTCAACCTTTGGAGGCAATCCACTTGCATGCAGTGCGGCGATTGCTGTTATGGAAACCATTGAACAGGAAAAACTACTTGACAATGTGAGAACTCTTTCAGGCTGGTTTATACAGGAGTTGAAAAAACTCCAGAAAGAGTTTTCGGTGATAAAGGAGATAAGAGGTACTGGTTTTATGATAGGAATGGAATTAACCGTTAAAGGAACCGGATTTGTGAATCGCTGCAGGAATAATGGATTACTTTTAAACTGCACACACGATACAGTGATAAGGATTATGCCGCCGCTTGGCATAACCAAACCCCTTCTGAAAAAAGGATTGAAGATAATCAGGGATTCACTTATTCAGGGATTCTCATAATGACAGAAAAAAAAGACCTTCTTGATATAAAAAACCTGACCGAAAAAGAAATTTATGCCATTTTTGAAAAGGCAAAACTGTATAAGTTTCAGAGAAAAAATGGAATTTCTGCAACAGATGTCCTGAAAGGAAAACCCATCGGTCTTCTTTTTCGCAAACCATCAAGCAGAACAAGAATATCTTTTGAGGTTGCAATACTGGAACTCGGTGGAAGTCCGATTTTTCTTGAATCAGGTCAGCTTCAGATTTCAAGAGGGGAAACAATTCAGGATACAGCAAAGGTTTTGAACCTGTACCTTAAAGGGCTTGTAATAAGAACATACAGCCACTCAGAAGTTGAAACAATAGCCGGGCTTGTTGATTTCCCTGTGATAAATGCCCTTACTGATTATTTACATCCCTGCCAGATACTCGCTGATTTTTTCACAATATGGGAGATTAAAAAGAGGCTTGAAGATATTGTTATCACCTATATCGGCGATGCAAATAATGTTTGCAATACCTTAATTCTTGGTTCCGATATTCTTGGAGTGCGGATTAATGTATCCTGTCCGAAGGAATTTTCTGTTGATAAAAATGTCATCAGCAGAATGGATAATCCGGGTCTTTTGAAAATCAGCGATGACCCAAATGCCTTTATTTCAGAATCAGATGTAATTTATACTGATACCTGGGTGAGTATGGGTGATGACGTTGAAAAAGAAAAAAGAATAAGTATTTTCAGAAAATATCAGGTAAATCGCCAGCTGATAGAAAATGCGCCTGAAAATTTTTTGTTCATGCACTGCCTGCCAGCCCACAGAGGACAGGAGGTTACAGACGAAGTGATAGACGGTAAAAATTCAGTTGTATGGCAGCAGGCAGAAAACAGGCTTCATGTTCAGAAGGCAATCCTGCATTTTCTTTTTTCAGAAAAATAATGACATCTGATAAAAGAATTAAAAAAGTCTGCACCCAGCTTGAAAAAAAACGAATTGATTGCGTTATCACATTAAGCCCCTCAAACATCTTTTATCTGACAGGTTTGTACAATGCAGAAGGTTATCTCTGCATTGACACAAAAAACATCACATTTTTTACCACAGGTATCTATTATCAGTATGCTGTTGATAAGCAAAAAATTCTGAACATTGATTCTTTTGTTATTGAAAAACTTGAAAAGAAAAATTTTTACAGGTTTCTCAAAGGGTTCAAAAGACCCGCTGTGTTTTCGGGTGAGATTTCATTCCAAAAATGGAAATTGTTCTCAAAGGAAACAGGTGGAAGATTAAAGGTTATTGATGATTTTGTCAGAAGAATGAGGGCGATCAAAGAGCAGGAGGAAATTTTAAACATAAAAAAAGCAAAACTTATTGCAGAAAAAATTTTAAGCAGTGTCAGACAGATGTTAAAGCCTGGTATCAGCGAGCTTGATATTTCTGCAGAAATACTTTATAAAACCAGAAAACTCGGTGGAGATAAAGAATCTTTTCAGCCAATTGTTGCCTCAGGTGCCAACTCTTCTTATCCACATCACCTGCCTTCAAAAAGAAAATTTGGAAACAATGATGTTGTTGTTATTGATATCGGTGTTTGCATTGATGGCTACAACAGCGATATAACTGATACTTTTTTTATTGGAAGGCCTTCTGAAGAGATGAAGAAGGTTCATAACGCTGTTATGGATGTTCACAGGATTATAAAAGCCAGACTGGAGGAAAAAGAAATCTCCTGTAAAAACTTGCATAAAATTGCTTTTGAAACCCTGAAGAAATGTGGCTTCGAAAAATTTTTCACGCACGGTCTCGGTCATGGTATTGGTATTGATGTTCATGAATTGCCTGTGTTGAGTCCGTCAAGCAGGGACACGCTTGAACAAAACATGGTTTTTACAATTGAACCAGGAATTTATCTTCCCGGAAAATTCGGAATAAGAATTGAGAGAATATTTTCTCTTGATAACATCCCGTCGTTTCACTTTTAACCTTTGATAAGGCGCTATTTCAAATGTTATATATTATGAGAGAACAATTCCTTTTTTCAATTAAACAGAATTTAAAAATTGATATAAAGTTTTTGGTTTAATTTTAATGCCAGCTTTCTCTTTTTCTATATAATGTTTTTTTATCATAGAATCTTTCTACTCAACCACTATGGTCAAGGAAAAATATTTTTTCTTCTTATTATCGATTAATTTGGATACCATTTAAAAAGATTATTGCTTCCTTCTAATCTTAATATAAAAATAATTTTAACAACTCTTAAATTGGAAAGCAGATATAGACAGCCAAAAATTTAATCTATTTTGTAAGAACCACCAGAGAAGTAAGGTTTTTACAGATTTCATATTGTCCAATTAGAGAAAATCTTATCTTCCTAAAAGAGTAGCAAAGATAGATAAGATTCTTTCTTTCAATTACCGCTGTAAAGGAACCACCTTCCAAGAAGCCCATCGGTCATACTATTTCTTTTCCCAAATCTGACAACAAAATTCCTTAGGGAAAGACAACAAGTTGGCACTCGTCCATGAAGCAAAAACAGAGAGCGATGAATATCACCAAAAGGTATCTGCTACTTTTGTATTATTAATTTTCAAATTACGATAATTAATCTTTTTTGACAACCTGATATTTATAGAACAACTTTCTTTTTAAGGTAGAAATTTTTCCTTCAATGAGGCAATTCGACCTATTGATTTTTTCATTGATATAAAGTACAATAAATCAGCGCATATGGATGCGATTGATCTTAAACCCGGAATGATCATTTCAGTTGACGGCGTATTTTACACTGTAATCAGTGCGACACACACTCATGCCCAGCAAAGAAGGGCTGTTATAAGGGTCAAAAGTAAGGACCTTAAAACTGGCAGAACCAATGAATTTGTCTGGCGTTCAGACAAACCGGTTGATGTGATATTCGTTGAAGAAGTGCCAATGACATATCTTTTCAAGGATAATACAGGTTATCATTTTATGAATTCACTGAGTTACGAACAGGTAACTCTTCCTGAGGAAATTGTTGGAGACAGGAAATATTATTTGCTTGAGAATATTGAAGTTACGGGTCTTGTTCATGAAGGCAGGGTTCTTGATATAAAACCACCGATTTTTATTGATTTGAAGGTGATAGAAACAGAACCTGGTTTTAAGGGAGATACAGTCCAGGCAGCAAAGAAACCCGCAAAACTTGAAACAGGTCTTACTGTTCAGGTGCCGCTTTTTGTTAATAATGGGGATACAGTCAGAATTGATACGCGCACTGATGAGTATGTGACGCGTGTTTAATACAGTCCTTGTTAGGGGAATTCAAATGGAACCAGAAGAACTCAAAAAATACGTTAATTTTATGAAGGAAAACGGTTTAACCTACCTTGAAATCAGAAAAGGTGATTTTTATTTGATTTTACAGACAGAAAACAATGGTTCTATCATTGGTCCGGTCAAAAGAATGCATCAACAACAGGCAGAAAATTCAACCTCAGCCGTTCAAACCAGTGATGAACAGAATCTTGTTTCTGTTAAATCCCCTCTTATTGGAACTTTTTACAGGGCTCCATCTCCTCATGCTCCGCCTTTTGTGGAGGTTGATACTGTTGTTAAAAAGGGCGCCACACTCTGTATTGTTGAGGCAATGAAGGTTATGAATGAGATTAAATCAGAGTGCACAGGAAGGGTTAAGAAGATTCTGGTGGAAAATGGTTCTCCTGTGGAATATGGCCAGAAATTGTTCTTACTTGAACCTCTTCCTGAACAATAGAGAACTTGATGTTAAGAAAAGTCTTTATCCCAAATCGTGGTGAAATCGCAGTAAGAATAATACGCGCCTGCAAGGAACTCGGACTTCCCTGTGTTCTTGGTTATTCTGAGGCTGACCGTGAAAGCCTTCCGACAATGCTTGCAGATGAAAAAATCTGTATTGGACCGGCATCACCTCTTGAAAGTTATCTGAATATTCCGGCGATTTTGAGCGCAATGGAAGTTACAGGTGTTGATTCTGTACATCCAGGTTATGGTTTTCTTTCAGAAAATCCATTTTTTATTGAAGTCTGTGACGCTTCAAGAATAGTATTTGTGGGACCCGGACCAGAACAAATTCGTTTGATGGGAGATAAATCTGAAGCCAGAAGGACGGTTAAGAAGAGCAGATTGCCTGTTATTCCTGGTGTTGACAGTCTGGTTGATCTTAATGATGCGATGAAGCAGGCAAAAAGAATAGGTTTTCCTGTTATGATCAAAGCTTCTGCCGGTGGTGGTGGAAGAGGTATGAGGATAGCGCGAAATATTGATGAATTTTGCTCCTTCTGGCCTGCCTGCCAGCAGGAGGCAAAGATTGCTTTTGACAATCCATCTCTCTACATTGAAAAATTCATTGAGAGACCGAGGCATATAGAAATTCAGGTGCTTGCTGACGATTTTGGAAATGTTTTTGTGTTTCCTGAAAGGGATTGTTCCCTTCAGAGAAGACATCAGAAATTGATTGAGGAAACTCCTTCTCCTATCATTGATTCCGGTATGAGAAAAAAATTGCAGAAGATTGCACGGAAAATTTGCAGGGTTATAAAATACAGAAGCACTGGAACAATAGAGTTTCTTATGGGAGGAAGGTACGCTTATTTTATGGAGATGAATACAAGGATACAGGTTGAACATCCGATAACTGAGTTAATAACCGGATTTGACCTTGTAAAAAGTCAACTTGAGATTGCATCAGGAGAGAAAATCAGGTTTAATCACAGTTTTGTTCCATTTACCGGACACAGTATTGAATGTCGAATAAATGCAGAAGACCCTGATAGGGATTTTTTTCCAAATCCGGGCAAAATCACAAAGCTTGTGCTTCCTGGTGGTCCAGGTATAAGGGTTGATACTCATATCTACCAGGGCTATGTAATTCCGCCCTATTACGACAGTCTTCTTGCGAAAGTAATAAGTTATGGAAAAACAAGACAGGAAGCGATTACCAGGATGCAACGAGCATTGGAAGAGATGAAGATAGAAGGTGTCCGAACAACGATTGATTTCTACAGAAGGGTTCTTGAGCATCCTGTATTTCAGTCTGGTAGATATTATGTTGGCTGGCTGGAAAAATTTCTCAATGAAATAAAAAATAACAGTACCGGTATACCTGTTTCATAGGAGGGTCAAAATGCCCAATGGTGAAAAAGAAGACCTTGGTTCTGTTAAGATAGACGACGAGGTTATCGGAACAATTGCAGCCATAGCGGCAAAAAGTATACCAGGTGTCCACAGAATTGCCACAAGTTTTGTTGGCGGCATAGCACTTTTTTTCAGAAAGATACCGGACGCAGGGGTTAAAGTATCTATAAAAGATGATGGAGTTCATCTTTATCTCGGAATTATTGTTGATTATGGCATCAATATACCTGAATTGACCTGGAAGGTACAAAAGGCAATAAAGGAAGAGACTGAAAAAATCACAGGTTTTAAGATTGCCCAGGTGAACATCACAGTGGAAGGTATTTACCATCCAGGATACAGCAAGGATTGAATGAATTATTTCAGGGGGAGACGATGATAGATCTTCACACGCATTCTCTTTTAAGTGATGGGGTTCTTTTGCCTTCAGAGCTTGCAAGAAGAGCAGAGGAGAAGGGTTATATTGCGATGGCATTAACGGATCATGTTGATGAGTCAAATTTTGAATTGGTTATCCCATCAATAATAAAATTCTGTAAATCCGCAAATAATTCAATGAAAATAAAACTTATCCCTGGCTGTGAAATTACTCATGTGCCACCGCAAAATATAAAATCACTCGCTTCAGAATGCAGAAAACTTGGAGCAGGCATTATCGTTGTTCATGGAGAAACTCCGGTTGAACCTGTTAAAAAAGGAACAAATTCAGCAGCATTGGAATCTGATATTGATATTCTTGCTCATCCCGGACTTCTCACAGAACAGGAGGCTCAGATTGCATTAAAAAGGTCTATCGCAATTGAAATTACCACAAGAGCCGGTCATTCACTTGGAAATGGAAATGTTGCCAGATTATGGGAAAAATATAAATTCCCTGCTGTGCTGAACACAGATACTCACTCACCTGATAATCTTATAAGTTCTGATTTTGCAAAAACTGTTCTTCTCGGAGCCGGTATTAAAGAAAATGATATTGAACAAATCTTTCAGGTATCAAAGAATATAGCGAAAAGGTTTTTCACAAATTTATGACAATCGCAGATAGAAACAGGATAGTTGCTGTTCTGACAGGCAATGAGAATGACCGCACCATCAGCAACGCATTTAGAAAAGCGGGCTGGATTGAGTTGAGGCTGGATTGCTTTATAAAAAATTTTCCTGAAAAAAATTTTGTGAAATGGGCAAAGAAAATCAGAGAATCAACAGATGCAAATATTATTGCAACAGTGCGCTGGCACAGGGAAAGTCAGGATCCTTCATTTTTTATTCCTGATGATAGACGGATTGAAATATATCAATCCATTTCAAACTATGCTGATTATTTTGATGTGGAACTGAAAAGCAGGATAGTCAGACCTGTTTATGAGATTGCAAAAAAAAATAGAAAAAAATTGATTCTTTCCTATCATAATTTTAAATCAACTCCGAATCGCAATAAACTGCTGAAAATCTGCGATCTTGCAAAAATTAATAATGCGGATATTGTAAAAATTGCAACATTTGTAAAAAAAGAGATTGATCTTCTGAATCTTATTTCTGTTCTGGTTTCAGAGAAAAAAAGGATTGATATTGCGGTAATTCCAATGGGAAAAGGAACTTTTGAAAGACTTATTCCTCTTGCGTTTGGTGGCATTTTCACATATTTTGCCGCAGAAGAAACTACTGCGCCAGGTCAACCATCAATGTTAGAAACTGAAAGCTGGTTTTCGTAGATTTATATTGAAGTAGTGTATTCACGGATATATTCAAATTCAATTTCCTCAAAAAATTTATTTTTTCTTGTAAAAAATCTCTAGCGATTTAGATTTGTTCTTTTTGCCGCAACTTTCAAAATAATTTTAAAAGTGTTCGAAATCGTGTTTTTCTTGGTCGGTAGATTGCTGAATACAAAGTTTTTTCAAGAAATACCCTGATTTCTTGATAGTTTTTCTGATGCCTTTGTTGGGTTAGATGATTTTTTTATCTATTTCTTTTTTCAAAGATAGTTCTTATTTTTCTAATTCTACTCTTGTTTTAGGCATTTTACTGTGTTAAAATTAGAATTGTGTGGAGGGCTGATTTGAAAGATAAATCTTATAAATTCGGAAAAATGTCTGTAATTGTTTTTGGTTTTGCGATATTACTTTTTCAAAAAAACCTGTTTACCGGTGAAATTGGAAAACAAAAAAATGGTTTTTCTTCTCCAAAAACAAACACTAGTGTCTGGAAAACTTATACGAACGAGAAATATGGTTTCGAAATAAGATATCCAGAAGATTTAATCGTCAGTACTCCTTACGGACCCGAGCAAGTGAATATTCAGGGAAACTCGAGACTATATATCATCACTGTGGCGGAATTGACTGGTACAGCGATTATAAATGGTGAAGAAAGGATGATTGCAAACCTTTCTCCACGTGAAATAGTTGAAATGAATTTATCTCAGATCACTAAAAAAGATAACCTTGGCTACATAAAGTGGCTAATAAAAAGAATAGGCGATGTGGAAGCTTATGAGGCTTTATCAAGCTCTGATATAACCGTCGATAAATATCTTCCTTGGCTTGCTTTCAAACGAAATAATAGAATTTATCAAATTAGATTTCTGAAAGGCTTCGTGGAGGAATTTGAAAAAATTATTGCTTCTTTGCGATTTTAGTGATAGGTTGGTTTGTTTTCTAAAATACTTGATTTCTAAAAAAGGGTCCAAGGTTTTTCCATGCAAAGAAATAATTTCACTTGTGTACCTTTTTGGTACGTTTTATTCACTGCAAGTTTCGGGTGCTTATGACCGGTATTCAGCTTATAATTATGCATATAAATATTACGACAAAGTTGTAAGTGATGGCTATTTTTGGGAAAATACCAGTTTTCCTTCGTATCTTGGAGCCGGAACAGCAGTACCTCTTGGGGGTTATGACTGCGCTCATTTTGTGTCTTGTGTAATTGGTTCGGAACCTCATGAAAATGGAGGAGGATCAAATATTCCTTCTCGTACCATTGCCTATGGTGAACCAGGAGCGAATAATTTAGGCAATTTCCTTATCTCCTCTGGTCAGGGCATAGAAGTTTATTCTATTGATCAATTACAAATAGGAGATGTTATTCTTTACGATTGGGATGGCGATGGATGGTACAATCATAGTGCAGTATACCTTGGCAATTACAAAGTTGCTGCACATTCGAATTCTGTTTGGAATGCTTTTTGGACACTCGGTGGTGCTGTTATGTATCGTTTTATTCACGTTAATTCCTCTGCTCAAACTTTTTCTGTTACACTATATGCTACACCTCAAAGTGGTGCTGCTCCGTTGAGTACAATACTTACTGCCACGGTTTCTGGGACAGCAACTGGTCCAATCGATTATATATTTTATGCTGACCGTTCAGATTCAGAAATAGATATTACTCCTGACTACATAGCGAAATTTAATGGGATCACTGATAATTTGAAGAGTATCTCTTACACCTATTCATCTCCTGGTACTTACATCGCTAAAGTCATTGTGAAACGAAGTAGTTGCCAAGCTGAAGCCCGAATTCCTATAACAGTATCCGCCATCCCATCAGACGCAATACCTCCGACACCGCCTACCAATCTGTTTGCTAAAGCTATAAATTCGAGTCGGATTAATCTAAATTGGGTCGGTTCAACAGATAGCGGAGGTTCCGGGCTTGCTGGTTATATAATTGAACGTTCAACCGATGGAATGCAATTTGAGCGAAAGTACATCACAACCTCAACTTACTATGAAGATGTCTACTGCTATCCAGGTACAACGTACTATTACAGGGTATGTGCTTATGATTATGGAGAAAATTATAGCAGCTATTCCAATATTGCTTTTGATACGACACCTGAAGGAACTGCTTTTGAAGTTAATATTAATCCTTCCACCCTTGACTTTAATACTTCGGAAACTCAGAAAAGTTTTGACTTGATTGTTACAGGAACAGGGAATTTAATTTGGAATATAGGAACTCCTATTTATAATGAGGGAAATGGTTGGATTGCTTCTATTGCACCAGGCGGCGGTAATATAACTGTGAACAATTCCATAAGCGTTACATCAGTTACCATAACAATAAACAAAATTAATCTTGATTCAGGAACTTACACCGCAACAATTCCTGTTATTACGAGCATTGGTAATAAATATATTTTTGTATCAATGGCAGTGTTGAACATGCCACTGCCCCTATTTCAAAATATTCGCTTCTACGATAGCAATGGTAATCAAATTACAGGGGGCATCCCAGTTGATAATGTTGTACGAATTAAAGGTGACTATACTGCAGGCAGTGATGGAACCCAAGTAGGAACAAGTTTATGGATTATCAAGGATCATTCTACCGAACAAACTATTTATGTTTCAACAGTGACAACCGGCGATTTAACTTCATTATGGCTGGAACGCAATATTCTCCTCCCCGGGACTTCCTATATTCTCATGTCACAGGCAGCAAATACAAATAATATTTGGTCAGTTCCCACTGTGATCTGTTTTACAACGCTTCCATTATCACAGTGCAGTGATACTAATGGAGATGGAGTACCTGATAATCAAAACCCGCGCGGCGGGCAAACCGGAGAAAATAGTCGGAAAACGGTATTGTTCAATGGGAACACTGTGACTGTGGAATCAATTACTGGTGATAGAATTGCGTATTTTGCAGGAATTTCGCCATTGGAAACACCGCCGTACGGAGATGCAGCCTATGGTGTTTTTATATCACGTATTGAGCTCACGAACGGTCCAATAAGTAAGCTGAAATTTACCTTTCCTACGAACTTACCAGCAGAAACGAAGTGGTATAAATATATTGAATGTGCTTCTTCAGGACAAAGATGGATCGAATATTCTGATGTAACAATTGTTGGCAATACAGTTACTATTCTGCTGCGAGATGGTGAAAAAGGCGATGCTGATGGAGCTGCTAACGGCGTGATTGTAAATCAATCTGGTCCTGTGCTATCTCTTATCACATCCTCTGGAGACGGGAGAGGAAATGGTGAGTGTTTTATTGCAACCGCTGCGTTTGGCTCCCCTTTAGTAAAACAGGTGAAAATATTAAGAATCTTTAGAGATCAATATTTACTGACGAATTATCTGGGAAGGAAATTTGTCTCATTTTACTATCGAAATTCCCGAAAATTAGCTGATTTCATTTCTGTCCATTCATTGGCAAAATACTTCACCAGAGTTTTCCTTTATCCTTTAATATTTCTTGCCTTTTTGATAAATAAAGGGGTTTTCTTTTATTTAGCCTTATTTTGTGCTGGTGGTATGCTTATAATGCTTATAAGCAAAACAAATAAAAATAAAGATTCCCCGTCCAATCGTTTATAAAAGGCTTCCCGCTTTTCATTTATCCATCCCACTTTAGTCCTTTGAGGATAAATATGAAAATGCATTCTTATCTGTTAATGAGGGTCTCTTTAATAATTATACAATTTCTTTTTTTCAATTTTCGCAAATAACTTCGATATCTTTAATTCACCAATTTGTCTTTCTATTGGAACATGGTTTTGATGTTCCTTTATAAGAACGTCTACCAAATTCCAAATATTAACCTATCATATTTTTCCAATACAGATATGATGCATCAATGCATCATCCATCAAACTTTTTTCTATTGTTCATTCCTTGCCTTTAATATCCAGAGATAATTTTCGAAAGGAGAGATTTTTAGAAGAAAAAAGCTCTTTTAATTAATAATTTTAGCAAAATAAAAATTTTTGACAAATTTGACAAATTTTTTTGATCTGATATTATCATAAGCAAAAAGATAAAATTGGAAAAGAGATGGTTGATTAAATATTCACATGGAAAAGAGCAGGAGCTGAGAAAATGAAAAAGGTTATAACTGCGGTTTTACTTCTGGGGGTTATAAATTTTATTCATTGTCAAGAAAAAACAACAGAAATACCATCTCAAGTTACTCAAGCTCTGCCAGAGCAAAAAACCGAAGTTCAATTAAAAGAGGAAACTGAAGAAGTTGCAGAAGAGAGTGTAGAATTCAGTGTTTCTCAGAAAGTTCCCAGGAAACTGGAAAGGTTTGGCGAAAAATTTTTTAAGATGCCAGCGACAACTTTTGCTCCGGTTGTGGATGTTCCGGTCGGTTCTGATTATGTTTTAGGCCCGGGGGATGAAATTATAATTGATGTTTGGGGTATGATAGAAGGAAGATACCAGGTAGTTTTAGATAGAGATGGTGGAGTTTTCCTTCCAAAAATTGGACGTATTTATCTTTGGGGATTAACTTTTGAAAAAGCAGAAAAAATCATAAAAGAACAATTCAAAAAGTATTATACTGGATTTGAAATAACTGTTACTCCTAGTAGGCTAAGGAC
>CAZHJN010000025.1:0-27237 GCA_964532995.1 uncultured bacterium | reverse complement strand
ACATGAAAGACAGAGCGATTGTATTTGACTTTGATGGCCCGCTTGTCAGCAGCGGCAAGGATAAAGCTATTCACATCCTTTTTTCAGCATTTGTTGCCTGCTGGGACACCTGTTTCAAACAATTCCTTCATCCCGAAAATCCTGAGATGGACCTTGAAAAGATGATGAAAGGTCTTTTGAGATATCCAGGTGCTCCAAGATTTCAGCAACTTTCAGCCATTATCAGTTGCATTGTCAGGGATATCCCGGAAGCAGTTAATACTCCCTGCGAACTCGGGATTGACCTGTATCTGCAGCAGCAATACGTAAAACTCAAAAACAGATACAATGAGTTTTATTCATCCCTGAACGAGGCTGCGGCAAAACTTTTCTGGAAGCCCCTCAAAGGAGTGAAAGAGATTATTGAAAAATTGTCGCAACACTATGATCTGTATGTAGCCTCTGGAATAATTCAGGAAATTCTTGAAAAAGATTTCAGACACCACGGTTTTGACAAAAAAAAGTTTTCAGGCATTTTTGGCAGTGATCCATCAGGAAATATCGACAAGGCCGTCATACTTGAAAGAATAAAAAACAGAGGATACAAAGAAATTCTGTTCATTGGTGATTCAAGGAAGGATTTTGAGTATGCTCGAAAGGCCGGGGTTAAATTTTATAAAGTCAGGACTGAGACCGATTATAAAAATCTGATGCAAAAGATGAAAAAAGGTCTGCCTGACCGAACTGAAACCTGCGAATTTACAAAGCAGGAAATCGCGCAGATAAAATCAAAGGTTCTTGAACTTATGAAACTCTATGCCAGCGGCAAAGAGATTTCCTTTCAAGAAATCACTTCATTGATAAACACAGGCGGTTTCTAAAATCAGGTTCTCAATGGTGAACGTTCAATAATTCCGTGTTCCAGTGGTTTATTCTTCAAAACCTCGTTTGGACCATAGAATCCCTTGCTTATTCGGCAAAGAGAATAGAAGATCGTGTTGGGCCCGACAAATACTCCAGGGTCTGAAACAGAATTGCAACCCACCTGTGAATAATCACCGAGAATAATTCCTATCTTTGGCCTTCCAATGTCATATTTTTTTTCAGCGATTTCTATCACAACATTTTTCTTTCCAAATATTCCTGCATATATGCCAAGGTTTGCTGTTGTCGCCTGGTTGCCGAAATGGGTTGCATATCCACAGATGCTGTCTCCAACATATGAAGGATGGGGGAAATTCGCTTTGTCCATCATCACTCCGTTTTTTATTTCTCCCCTGAAGGTACCTCCGTCTCCAATTATCACATCTCCCCTTAAATAGGTTCCCTGTCTTATTTCATTTTTATTACCGATAATGGTTGGTCCTTTTATCCCGGTTCCTGCTTCAACTGAATTGTTTTCTCCAATGTAGATATCTCCTTCATCAAGAAATATACTGGCACCAGCAACAACAGTTTGTTTTCCCACAAAAATGGATTTTTTCTCTTTCAGGGAACCTTTTATAAATGCCGGCTCAAAAACAGCCCCTTCTTCAACATAAGCTGTAAAATCTCCTATACATTTTCCTTTGAAATCCTGTGGACCAAAAATTTTTACGCTGTTTGCTTCTGCCCTTTCTGAAATGGCTTTTTCTATCCATCGGCACGCATAAGGATGGATTTCATCAAGAACAGCAATGACTGAATTTATTTTTGGCTGGGTGAAAAGGTCCTGATGTCTGAATGGGTTTTTGGTGAAATCAAAATAAAAGTTAATCCTTAACCTTTCAGGTATCTCGTTTGCGGGAAGACTTTTGAGGTTGATTATTTCTGCCATTTTTTCTCCTTTTTGTAGAAATGATTATAATATGAATGACAGGAAATTTCAAGCAGGGTATAATACAATAGTAACATAGGAGAAAAAAATGAAAAAGATACTGATTGCTGTCTCAGTTCTGGTTGCCTGTGTCTGTCTGAAAGGGCAGGAAATGGAAAGGAATCAGGTATCGCTTACTGTTTACAACCAGAATTTTGCCATAGTGCGAGATGTGAGAACAATAGAATTAAAAGAAGGCCTCAATATTATTAAATGTCCCGACATTGCAGCCCAGATTGAACCATCAAGTGTTTCTTTCAGATCCCTGACAGCTCCTGAAAAATGTATAATCCTTGAACAGAACTTTGAGTATGACCTTGTCAGTTCAGAAAAACTCTTTAACAAATACATGGACAAAAAAATTAAGGTTATGACGAAGGATAATAATATCTATTCAGGTTATCTGTCAGGTTATGATAAAGACCTTCTTGTTCTTTCACAACAGCAGGGGATTGGGCCGGTATATATGGTTACCAGAGAAAACATAAGAGATATAGAGTTTCCTGTGCTTCCAGAAGGACTCATAACAAAACCGACTCTCGTCTGGCATCTTTCAAACACAAAAGCAGGCAGGCATCTTGTTGAACTCGGATATATTACCGGTGGGATAGGCTGGCAGGCTGACTATGTTGCAACGGTTTCAAAGGATGAAAAATCCCTTTCACTCAATGGATGGGTGACAGTAGAAAACAGAAGCGGCACAGCATATGAAAACGCTGGATTGAAATTGATGGCAGGTGATGTCAGAAAAATTTCCGAGCAACCCGTTATAAGAAAAGGTGTTATGGAAGCAAGGGTTATGGCGGCAGGAAACCAGTTTGAAGAAAAGGAATTTTTTGAATATCACCTGTACACTCTCGGAAGGAAAACAACCCTTCAAAACAATCAAACAAAACAGATAAATCTTTTCTCTGCGCCAGCAGTCGGATTTGAAAAGGTTTATATATATGAAGGCGCTCTTTATCGCTGGTACTACTACGATAACTGGCAGAATCAGCAGTGCAACAGGAAGGTTGCGGTAAAAATAGAAATGAAAAACGCTGAGAAAAATGGACTCGGGATGCCTCTTCCCAAAGGAAGGGTCAGGGTTTATAAGGCGGATACCGATGACACATTGCAATTCATCGGTGAGGATCTCATTGATCACACCCCTAAAGATGAAAAGATTGTCCTTTCACTCGGAAACGCTTTTGATATCACCGGAGAAAGAAAAATCACAGACCATAAGAAAATTGCTGCAAATATATACAGAGACAGTTATGAGATAAAGCTGAGAAACCATAAGAAGGAACCTGTGGTGGTTAGAGTTATTGAAAGACAGTTTGGCGATTGGAACGTGATTCAGTCCAGTTATTCATACGAAAAAAAGGATGCAGGAACAATTGAGTTTGCGGCAAAAATACCGCAGAATGACGAGATCACCATAACATACACAACAGAATATAAATTCTAAAATGAAACAGAAAGATATAACTGAAGCGCTTCTGCTGTTTCACAGAAATGTCGCAAGAGAATTAAAAAAAGAAAAGGTGCTTAAAAAGGTTGTGGATACTATCTGTACTCTTGTAAAATGCGATGGTTGCGCTGTATTCACACTGGAAAACGGGCATTTATCTGTATCTGCGTACAGGGGTTTTTCAAGAAGTTTTAAGAAATCAGCGGTTGGATTATTTTCAAAGCAGATAAGGTATACCATCAGAACAGGAAAAGGAATGTTGATTTCAGATATTAAGAAATCCACTCCTGATTCAAGCATTTCTGCTGATTCCAGAATAAAATCTTTAATCAGTGTCCCTGTGGGAAGCAATGGAAGGATTTCAGCGATCATTGTTCTCGGCTCCAGGAACGCAAATGCATTCAAAAAACAGGATTTGAATCTTGTTAAGCTTATTTCGTCTGAATTATCCTCAATCATGGAAAGAAGTCATCTCTATGCAAGGGTTGAGCAGCTTTCCATAAAGGATCAGCTGACAGGATGTTTTAACAGGCGGAATCTTGTTTATGACCTTAACAAAAAGATAGAGGAATGCAAAAGGTACAAAAAGGTTTTTTCAGTGATCATGATGGATTTTGACAATTTCAAAAAATACAATGACAGGTTCGGCCATAGCAGGGGCGATACGCTGTTGAAATCTGTTTGCGCCGGACTGCGAAAAATTCTGAGAAAAGCAGATGTCATGTACAGATACGGTGGTGATGAGTTTGTGGTCCTTTTACCTGAAACAAATAAAGAGGGTGCAAGAGTATGCTCACAGAGACTAGAAAAAAACATTGAAGAGATGGACAGAAGAATTGACGAAAAAACAAAAATCACCCTCAGCACAGGTATCGCAGGATACCCTGAAGATGCCTCAACCGCTTTATCCCTTATAAAAATAGCCGACAGGCAGATGTATAAGAATAAATTTTTGAAAAAGTCTCATCTACCTTCACATTCCTGAATTTTCCTGAGAACTTTCTCATGCAGGACTGGATTGGTTGAAACCACAACATCAAGAACCGTTTTCACATTATCGCTGCACCGAACCTTATTCCCTTTAAAATCAGTGACAACAATCTCTGCCTGTTCCGCTATAAAAATTCCTGAAAAAACATCAACAAATGGCTGTTTCATCGCAAAATACACATCAATCTTTCCTTCCGCAACATCAACAAAGCCATAGGGTCCGCCATTGGGAAGGAAAAACTTAAATGGCAGCATGAAGTCTTTGTATCTTTCAACAAGCGGAATCAAAAATTTCTTTGGTTTCATTGCATATGACTCAATGCTTGCGCCTTCCATTTCGGTTACATCAGGCCTTCCCATCTGCTGTCTGTATTTTCTGTCAAGCTTCACCTCTTTTTTAATTCTTGCTTCTTCAATGTCAGCAAGATACGCACCCTGTTTGCTTGCATAAGCAATCTTTCCGCTCACGCAATCACCAACACAGCAGCAAACAGGATTAAAATCCCTGTCATAGAAAGCAACCGAACTGTACCAGAAGTCTTTGATTCCATGCTTGAAGAGATAACTTCCGTCAAATGGATCGCAAACCGCATAAAGAAGCTCTCCCTTTTTACCAGTATTTATCTCAACCCTTCCTGCTTCTTCGGACAGGAGTATTACGGGTCTTCCCCATTGTTCCAATCTTTTTCTATATGTGTTTTCAGTATCCTTATCAACCTTTAAAATATCAGGATCCCAGCTTTTATATTCTCCCAGTCTTTTTTCAACCTCTTCCCATCCAATGTTTTTATCACTAAGGTCTTTGACTATTTCAAGACCTTCAGAAACGAGTGCAAGATTAAATGCCAGTATTTCATCCTTTTCAGAAAAATTCTGCATTCTCTTTTTGAAATCAATCCCTGCCATCTTTCCTCCTTTTGTGTTCACGGTTCATAATGACATATCTCAGGTTCATCAGGCCAGATTCCACCTTCATCAGCGGCCTTTCTCTGCCATCGGTAATACAGTTTTTTCTCAAGAAATGCGCAACTGGTAATAAGTGTGTATCCTGTAAGACCCTGTTGTGGATGAAGCTTCAGGCCGTCTTTTCTCAATCCAGAAGGGTAGGGTGAAGTGAAAAGTTCAATAATCCTTTTTGCCTGTGGCTTTTCTCCTGAATTTTTTATTCCTTCCACAAGCATCTTCTCCAGCCTGTCGCATGTTTTCCAGAAAAGTTCATCAGGTCCATCATCAGGAAGGTCAAAAAGTTCTCTGTAAAAATCCCTTTTCTGCTTCTGGTATTTTGCCTGCGGAGAATTCGAATCTCTGCAAACCATGCCGCTGATGTGCGTGAAGACCGGTTTTTCATCCGGTTGGTAAACCTCAAAGAAGTTCCTGCTGCACTTTTCTATAGCGACGCCGTTTAATTTTTTATCATAGATAAGAATATTTGCTCCGCCCCAGAAACAAAAGTATCTTCTCAGAAACTCCAGTGCTGAAAAAGTATCTTGCGCATACATGTAGACCATTTCACGAACAGGAAGTGGAAAAATCTCTTCTGGTTCGTCATCAATATGAAGCCCTGAACCAACCCCATCCATCACAAATTCTTTTCCGTACCAGAACGCTTTTGAAATATGAGCCTTTGCTGGAAGAGGGCCTTCTGGCTTCCAGTATGTTATCGGGTCATCAACATTTTTTATATGCATTGGTCCCATATCGGTTTCAGGTAAAAAAGCCACCCTGCATTTTTCATAAGAATTTTCCTTTTTTCTCAAAATACCAAATTCTCTGTACCCGCGAAATGTCAGATAATCACCCATACTTCTGAGGATGGCTATCTGCTGTTCTGTCAGGTTTGCCAGTTCCATCAGATACCTGTCCCTCCTGATAACATAATCAACCCATTCCTTTGCTTCAGGAAACTTAGTTAATGAAGGAACTTTTGAAATCGCTTCTCTGTAATAATTCAAAACCCCTGAAACAATATCTTCTTTTTTTACCCATGGCGCGTCAGCAATGATTCTTTCTACGCTTGCAACAAGATAATAATGCCTGTCTTTATTAATTCTTTCGGCCTGGTGTTTTGCTTCCAGCAAAGGATCTGGCATATTTTTCATATTTTTTCACCAGTTTATCATGATGGCGTCTGCGATATCAATATCAAAAACCATTTCAGATTTATTTTTTTCCTGGATAAACTTAATGCTTAATGGTTTACCGCTTGCAAGAAATGCTGAAATCCTTTTGCCGGCGATATTCTGTCTTATTTCAACTGTAATTTTTATCGGCCTGTTTTCGCTCCAGTTTATCACGGGTATAACCATGCTGTTATTACTTTCTATAATCGTTGTCTCAATAAAACCTGCTGGCTCATTATTGTGCTTTATAATAATAAAAGGTTCTTCAGAATATGCCGATTTTATCAAACCGCTTATTGTCTTATCAAAATCTGTCGGTATAAAATGCGCCATTGCATCATCGGTGGAACCTCTGTCAACCGGCTTTAGGGGTATTGTGGGTTTGAAAAAACTCAATCCGGGTAAAAATGAACAGTAGATTATTTTCCCTTTTCCTCTGTTAATCTGAACAATTGCGGCAGAACCATCTGAAAAATTACCTGATATTACGGCATCCTCTGGTGGGTTGATCCTGCTGATTGCACCGAATACCGGAATGGAACATTTCTTTCCCTCAATCATTACAATTTCTTCAACCTTTTTTGCAAACGGTAGATCCTGCTTGATATATTCAATTCTGCTCTCCTCAGATTCTACAGGTTCCTGATCAAAACCAAGCAGCTGTTTTATTACAGTGTTTTTCCTGTTGTATTCATCAAACATTCCTGCGCCTGCTGTTAAAAACAGTGTTCCTCCATTTTTCACCCAGTTTGATATTCTGTTTGCAGATTCAATTGAAATATGACGGTCTGTAATAAACAGTGTTTTGTATCTGCTGATTGTACCATCAGACAGGTCCTGATCCACAATGAAATCAAGCGGTATCTGATTGTTTCTTATTGCTATGTAAAGAGACCTTTTCCCTGCAGTAAATGAACCTTCATTGTCAGACCATATATCCCCGATTTCACTCATCCACAGTCCAGCATCAGCGGACCTGATAAAACCTGACTGCACGGTTTCTTCAAACAATCCATATTCTCTGAAACTTTTCAGAACCATTTCATACATTTCAGGATTTGAAACATGATTTTCTGTATATGCAAGCCAGACAGGATGAAATTCAAAAAGATTGAATATTTTTGCTCCATGGGCGATGGCTGCATAGAATTGTCTCTTCCACATATTCGGCGTATTGCCTGGCCAGTGAGGCATTACATAATAATGGATTTTTCTATCAGGTTTTCCCTTTATGCCGGATCTGAACAGGTCTAAATTGATTTCATTCATCTGCGGGCTTCCAACAGGCAACTGCCAGATATAATCTTCTGACCATGGCATCGTCAGACCATCTTCCCTGAAGCAGTTTATCCACTGAAATACTTCTCCAAGATACGCGTGTTTATAACCTCCATGATGAGGAGAAAAATTTGCTCCAATTCCTGCGTTTGGAAGATACTTTCTTAAAACATCGGTCATTTCCTTGATCTTCTGTATCCCAAAATGATGCCTGAATCTTCTTGACCAGTAGTATAAAGCGGGGTTTGATTTTTTCACTGTATCATTATCCTGAAGTTTGATATTATTCCATTCACCTGTCGGGTCCAAATCGTAAGGATTAACCCTGTTCTTCTTCAAATATTCAACAAATTCTCCAATCTCAGACGGCTTTGGTGCTGGCAGTGTGATTTCATCGCCAAGGCTGACAACCATTATTTGTTTCTTTTGATCCTCTGAAAGTTTTTTACATATTTCTTCAAGCTGGGCCGGTGTTTTCCCTCTCCAGTCAACATAGATACCTTCTTTTGTTGTTATGCCAAAGAGTTCTGGGATTCCTTTAAGGGTCGTATAGGCAAAGATGAGGGTTTTCTCAGGTTTTTTCCCGTATAATTTCAGATTTTTAAGATACTTCAAATAACCTTCAGCCGCCTGTTCAATTGTTTCAATTTTCCTGCAATATCTTGTATCAGCATAACCCACAAGATTAAGATTTCCGGCTTCATTCAAGGTAAACTGATTTATTTTCTCAATCTGTCCTGATGCACTTTTGAGCCCGAACTCAATTATGCATGGTCCTGTTGTTGAAAAACCCCATTGTCCGTCATTAAGAGAATCCATTGTTGAACCAGCTTCAATCCAATCTGTATCCTGTTCGGGTTCAACTGAAACATTAATCGGTTTCCAGTTTCTTATGTGAACCCAGTATGGAGAATGCTGCTGGAACGGACCACCAGGGAAAGACAGGCTTTTGACTGTTATTTTTTCTTTTCCTGTATTTTTTATTCTCATCCATACATCCCCTGCCTGGATAAGCCACCCATCCAGAGGAAGGTATTGTTCTTTTTCAATCCTTGTTTTCACCTGCTGATGATCCTTCGTAAGCATAACAATATCTATATTTCTTTTTGCGGCAGGTTCTGGCTGTTTTCCTGCAATCAATGAGATCTTTGCTGTGCCCTGTTTCAGGAAAACAGCGACATCATGACCTTCCCAGACAATGTTTTCCACAGCGCCCCAGCTCCAGGCAACCTCTTTTTTCAGTTTTTGACCGAATGCCCATATCCTGGTGTTTTCCCTTGCTCCGTATAATCTGTCCAGTAAAATTTTTCCATCCTGCTCAATCTTTACCCTGAATTGTGTTTCAAATCTGTATGGAGCCTCATATCTTGCCAGCACAAGGTATTCACCCGGTTCATCAATTTTTACATCAATCGCAGCTATTGCTTCTTCACACTGCTCTGGAGCACCAAGGAAAGCCTTTCTTGATAGAAATGTATTGGCAAATGTTGCGGCAAAATAATTTTCACCCCAGTTTTTTGCCTGCCATGTCCCTTTTTCAACCTTGAATTCTTCCGCCTCACAGAATATCGTTCCATCAGGCGCAGATACCACAGGTCCGCCCGATGCCCTGTACTTCTGGGCGGGGTGAATATCTGCCATAAGGTTGATGACCCCTGCTATCAGAAAAAAGAAAACAAAATTATCAATTCTTATCATAAAAGCCCTCCTGTTTATAATCCCACATACGGGAAAAATTGAGCCACTGTTCCGGATATTTCAAAATATACTTTTCAAGATACCTGGCACCCTGCTGGACAAGAGACTGAACCTGTTTTTGCTGATCCTGGTTTTCAGGAACTTCCATGGGTTTATCAAAAACCAGCATGTATTTCCCTTTTTTCTCCCTGATCAAAAAGCCCGCGAGATAACCTGCCTTCCATTTCACCGCGAGAGTCGCAGGTCCCCTTGGAAGATATGTATCCTTTCCCATAAATTTTACACAGACCCCTTTTTCTGTAAAAAGCCTGTCTCCAAGAATCGCTATCACGCTATTTTCTCTGAATGCCCTTAAATATTCCTTTGGATTTGCACCAGTTAGTATCACATTAACACCCATCAGTTTGCGTCTTCTGACAAAAATCATGGCTATCCTTTCATTTCTGAAAGGAAGGGCAATCGCTGAAAGATTGTATCCGAGCAGACTTGTAACAACACCTGCCAGTTCCCAGTTTCCTAAATGTCCTGTAAGAACAATTGCTCCCTTTGATCTGGCAAGGACCTGATCCAGATAATGGATATTGACAACCTGGACCTGTTTTTTAACACGTTCTTTATTCCATTTCGGAATCTGAAAAAACTCAACCATATAGATTCCAAAATTCCTGTATGCACCTTTCACTGTTTTTTTCAGAACAGTTTCATCAAAATCAATTTTTTCTGTTTGCTGCCTGTAAATAAGAACCTGTCTTACATTTTCTGTGATAATCTTTCTCAGACCGGGGCAAAAAAAATATCTCAATTCAGCTATGGCTCTTCCTATAAAAAGGGAAAGCCAGTCAGGAAGATGCATTCCAAGAAAACAGAAAAATCTGTAAACAAGGTATTCCATCTCAAAATAGTATTCTATTTATGTTTTGATCCTGTTTTCAATAGATTTCCTGAGGGTTTCAGGATCAGCGTATTCAATTTCAGCACCAACCGGGATACCGGTTGCAATTCTGCTAACAGGATAATTATACTTTTTGAGAATTTTTATTAAATAGATTGCTGTTGATTCACCTTCAGGTGTAGGGTTGGTGGCTATAATGATTTCTGAAAATTCTTCATTTTTTAGTCTTTCAAGCAGATTTCTTATTGAAAGGTCCTCTGGTTCAACCTTTTCAAGCGGGTTTATCCTTCCACCGAGCACATGATACTTACCCCTGAACCCGGCTTTTTCAAGTGCGATGACATCTTTAAACTGCTCAACAACTGCAAGGTTTTTTTCCCTTGAAGGGTCTGTGCAGACCTCACAGATATCGCTGTCTGAGATTGAAAAACATCTTTTGCACAGTTTCACGTTTTCCTTAAGATTTTTCAGATTTTCGGCAAAAGATAAAAGCTCTGCCTGGTCCATTTTTAGAAAAAACTCAACGATTCTTTCAGCGCTTTTTGAACCAATTCCTGGAAGTTTTTTCAGCTGTTCAATAATTGAATTTATTATCTTTGGATAAGTTTCCATCAGAATGGTAGATTGCCCAAATCGCCCAGCATGTTCCTTGTTTCTTCCTGAATAATCTTTTCAATCTCTTTTTGCGCCCTCTGCCATGTCTGGAGAAGGGATTTTTCAAGCTTTACCTTATTATCCGGGGAAAGTAAATCCGAAGAAATATCAATATAAAGCAGTTCCATCTTGCCATTAACTTTTATCAATATTTTCCCATCAGGAGAAGAAACCTCACAAACCCTGCTTTCAAGCAATTTCTGAAACCTGCCTGCCTGTTTCTTTATCTGTCCTGCCTGCTTGAGCATCTCAAACATATTTGCCATTTATTCCTCCGTTTCAACAATTTCTCCACCGCCAAAAAATTCAATAATTTCTTTTACCCTCGGGTTTTCATTCAGCGGAGTTTTTTTTTCTGAATTCGAAACAAAACACCTTATAGTATAATGGACCCCGAGAAACTTTTCAAGCGTCTTTTCAACAATCTGCCTGTTTTCTGTCACCTTCTGACAGAGAAAACTGAAATTTGCACCAAAGGCGATGTGTATGCAATTGTCTTCAATTTTGACAGGTCTGCCCTCTCTCAATGCCGCATAAACAAGCGGCTTGCCTTTCTTTATTCGCAGCAGAATTTCGTCCCAGCTGTTTATAATTTTTGAAAGAGGCGTATCTTCTGAAACCCGCTCTTTTATGTCAGAATCAGACAGCACATTTTGTTTCTTCTCCATCTGCTCATTTTGTGTTTCCTGCTGTGCGGCAGTATTATCAGAAACAATGGTTGTTTCAATTTTTTCTAAAGGGGTCTTCAATGTTTCAACAAGGTTGAAACACAGCAGTTCCGCAAGCACAAGTTCCAGCGGTTCATAACGTATCTTTTCTTTTGTCTGCATCACAAGTTCAAGACCTCTTATGAATTTTCCTGCACCAACAGGTTTGAAACGCTCAATCCATATTTTATCAAGTTCTTCATCAGTTATGTTTATGCCATAAGCGTTCCAGATAAAAATCTGCATCTTTCTTGCCATGGCACCCAGCAAATTTGTGATGTCTTTTCCTTCAGAAACCATTCTGTGCAGAAATAAAATCGCCTGTTTTGTGTCACCGCTGACAAAGGTATCAATCATCTGCCAGACATTTTCACCGGAGGCTATACCTAAAACCTCCCTGGTAAGAACCGTTGTGATTGTTTTTCCTTCGGCAAGAACGATGATCTGGTCAAGATATCCAAGAATATCCCTCAATGAACCTGAACCCGTCTCGACCAGTTTTTTCAAAGCCTCATGCTCAATTGTATAACCCTCACTTTCAACAACCATTTTTATCATATCCGAAATCTCATCAAAACCCAGCGGTTTGAAATCATAACGCTGACATCTTGAAACGATTGTTGGTGGAATTTTTTCCGGAGCTGTTGTGGCAAAGATAAATTTTGCATATTCAGGAGGCTCTTCAAGGGTTTTCAAAAGTGCATTGAATGCCTCTCCTGTGAGCATATGGACTTCATCAATGAGATAAATTTTATACCTTGCCCTTGCGGGTCTTAAAGATACTGCTTCTCTGAGAGAACGAATTTCTTCAATGCCGCGATTTGAGGCGCCATCTATCTCAAGAAAATCCATTGAGGTGCCTTCGTATATTTCCCTGCAGAAAATACATCTGTTACACGGTTCAACGGCAGGACCTTCAGCGCAGTTTAATGCTCTTGCAAAAATCCTTGCAATTGTCGTTTTTCCAACGCCTCTTGGTCCGGCAAACAGAAATGCATGCGGAACTCTGTTATTTGATATTGCCTGCTGGAGTTTTTTTATAATAGCGGTCTGACCTGCTACTTCTGCGAAAGTACGGGGCCTGTACTTGCGGGCAAGTACCTGATAAATTTGGTTTTCCATTTTTCTTTATATGCTGCCGAGAAATCTTAAAACATCAAAGAATAGTACGATAATACCTATTCCTATAATCAGCCCAATGATAACGATCATAATTTTTTTGATGTCAGGGCTATAAACCTTCTGAGGAGGTACAGCTGTATCAAGAACCTGTATGAAGGGAGTGTTTTTTGTCTCATCAAGCTTTGCTGTTTCAAGCTGTCCGGTCAGGAATGAATAAACGCTTTCCTGAGCCCTCAGTTCTCTCAATATCTGGGTAAGATGTGTCTGATAGGATGTCATCCTGTCAAGTTCTTTTTGAAGGTCTCTTATTTCTGCGTTCAGCAGTATAATCTCCGGCTGGTCAGGTTGATAGACTCTTTTCATTTTTTCAAGCTCAAGCTTTTTTTCTGACAGCTTTTTCATCAGTTCTGTGGCAAGTGCACTGATTTCTCCAGTGTCCTTGATTGCAAGCAGTTTGTTTGCCTGCTGAAGCTGGTTGAGGTCTTCCTGAAGCTTTTCAAGGGTCCTGCCTGTGTTGATAAGCCTTTCTTCAATAAACATACGGTTTTTCTTTGCTGTTGTAATTGTCATCTCCTGCAAAAGCCTGTCCAGATTTTTCCAGAAAAAGTTTGCCATATCGGCTGCCCTCACAGGATCCCTGTCTATCACGCTTATTGATATAACCCTCTGGCTTGAAGCTGAAATGGAACAACTCGCCTGCAGAATTTCCCTGACCCTGTCGGTGTTGGAAATACCGTAAACAGAAGAAAGATTGAATTTATTAATAATATCATCATACATCCTTCTGCTTGTCAGTATGGACATAAAAAGCTCTGTGCCTGTATCCTGTTTATCTGTGGTCTTTGATTTTGTTGCCACATCAAGCGTTTCAATGTTTCCTATGGGTTTGAGAATTGCTGCGGTTGCCTTATAGTACTTTGGAGAAATCATATAGTAAATGATACCGAGTAAAATACCCAGAATAAGAAACAGAAAAATGAACAGTATGTGTCTCTTAAAACTCAAAAGTACTCGTTGATTTCTTGATATTTTTCCCATTATTCAATGATCATCTTAACATAATACAGCATCTGTAAAATGTCTTTGAGAATCTTGCCTGGTCTGTCTTTTGCGAGAAAACCAACAACTATAACATCTCCGGGGTCTATCTTTTTCAGGTTGCCTGTAGCTGTACCATCCGTTTTTACGACAAAAATGTTTTTCTCATCTGCGTTTTTGGTGAAAGAGCCTGCCTTTTTGATATAGTAGATGTAGTCCTGACCATTTTTGTAAAGAACATTGGCAGGATGGTTTACCTCTCCCACAACACTGACAATGGTTGGTCTTGAAGGAATATTTATGGCATCTCCATGTTCAAGGACCAGGTCGGATTCAGAACCGGCAAATTTTTCCCATGGTTCAAGATGAACAACAACCCTTCCGGTGACCGGCGCCTGAGCGAGCTGTTGAAGAAGGGTTTTGCTTTTTTCAATGAGGGCTTTTTCTTCCTCGCTTTCTGTTCTTCCTGCTTCTTTTTCAAGTGTTGCCTGTTTTTCCATTATGAATTTTTCTATCTCCTGTTTTTCCCTCTGTCTTACAGAAACCCTTGTAAAAACAGCTCCTGGAAGATACGCCTGCTCAGTGAATCCACCGGCTCTTTTTATCAGAGAACTCAATGTTTCACCAGAAACAACAGTGTATTCTCCAGGAAATTTTATCTCTCCGGTAATGGTTACTTTTTTTACAGGTCTTTCCCTGGATCTTATGACTATTCTGTCCCTGGGCTTCAGTTCAATATCTTTTACTTTTTTTACAGCATCTATCAAAGAAAATTGAATTATTTCTCTTGATCCATCGAGTTTTTCCCTTATGATTTCAGCCTGCTCTGTAAGGGTACCGGGTAAAAAGTCAGATTCTCTGATAATATCTGCAACCACAATATTCTGTTTCCATTGATATTTCCCTGGATTTTTTATCACTCCTTCAACACTAACAAAGTCAATAACATCCTTGCTTAAAAATGAAATTTCCACCTCATCACCATCTCTCAGGATAAAACTGTCAAGATTTATTCCTTCACCTGTTTGCGGAAAGATGTCTATTATCGTTCTTCCTGCCAGTGGGTCACTGCGAAAAACCGCAATTCTTCTTTTATCGGCTTCAGGCAGAAACCCGCCAGCGTATTCAATAAGTTTCTGAAGAGAAATGCTTCCTTTCATTTCATAAATGGCTGGTCTTCTCACCGCACCTTTTATACCGACAAAACTGGTTGCCAGAGGCACATAGACAATGTCTTCTGGCTGAAATGGTATCTCTGGGATGGAACTTCCGAATAAAACAGGATACAGATCTATTTCCTGTTTTTTCCCATCCTTCCTGATGATGTTTATTGTTCTCAAACTGCCTCTTGCGGTGATGCCACCTGCCATGGCAATCACTTCAAGAATTGAACTGGCAGGAGTTATTGTATAGGCTCCTGGCTTTGATGCTTCTCCCATCACAAAAACAGGTATGAGGCGTCCCTTAATAAGTGTGAGCTCAACCCTGACATTTTTGTAGGTTCTGTCAAACATTTCCTGCAGGTACATTTTTGCCTGAGTGAGGCTCTTGCCCGCAAGATAAATCTTACCTATTTTTGGAATCAGGATATTTCCTTCCCTGTCAATTTCCATCTGCTGGCGAATGTCTATTACGCCCCATACCAGGATTTCAATCTGATCACCGGGTCCGAGAAAGTATTTTTCCGGCATGAATCGTGATGTTTCAGAACCGGCAAGGCTCATGTTTGCAAAGAAATCCTGTCCGAATATTTTCAGATTTTCTCCTGAGGCAGTCAGAACACCCAGCAGAAGACTGACAGCGATTGGGATAATTTTTTTCATTTTCTTCCCCGTTGTCCTTTATCCATAAAATACCACTGCAGGAAATTTAGTCAAGTAAGTGTTTAAGGAAAACGGGCACAGCTTCCGGTAGATGCGTAAAAGCATGTGCCCTGAATTTTTGACAAATTATTTCATATACGCCTTTGCCACCTTCTCAAATGCATCAATATAAAGTTTCATATGGCTCTCATCATAAACCGGATGTGTGAAAAAGCTCATTGTTCTCTCTGAAAGCCATCTTGCTTTTTTGCACTCAACCTTTGTATAGTCAATCTGCCTTGCGTTAGGATCCTTAAATGGATATTTCAATCTACCAAATCCATTCTGTTCCACATACGCCTGTTCTTTATACATTTCAGGCCACTGAACACCATAAACAGGTACCCCTTCTGCTTCCATTGCCTTTACAAACTGTTTCACCGGCACCTTCAGCTTTTCGGCATCAAGAACAAAAGGAGCCCACCAGAATGCATTCTGCCTTTCTTCAGTATCAAGAGGCGGATACATTACCAGAGGATGGTCTTTCAATGCATTGATAAGATACCTCCCATTTCTTTTGCGATTTGGAAGGTTCCATGTATCAAACCTTTCAAGTTCGCACAGACCGATAAGAGACTGAATCTCTGTCATCCTGTAATTGAATCCCACCCTTCTGTGGATATAGGTAAGTTTTGCTTCAAGTTCAAGAAGTTTTAATCTCTGCTGTACATCATAACCATGATCCCTGAATGATTTACATTCCCAGTTAAGATTTTCATCGTTTGTAATAACTGCTCCACCTTCACCACCTGTTGTAAAATGCTTGCTCTGACAAAAACTGAAACAACCTATGTCTCCGATGGTTCCTGCTTTCTTTCCCTTATAAACACCGCCAAAACACTGCGCGCAATCCTCTATTACAAAAAGATTGTGTTTTTTTGCAATCTTAATAATCGGGTCCATATCCGCAACAACACCATAAAGGTGCACAACAATGATAGCTTTTGTTCTCTCGTTTATGTGCTGTTCTATACCATTTGGATCAAGGGTATGAGATTCATCAACATCTGCAAATACAGGAAGTGCTCCTGCCTGTAAAACACAGAAAGAAGAAGCAATAAATGAGTATGAGGGGCATATCACCTCATCACCGGGACCTATACCAAGAGCGGCAACAGCTGTGTGAAGAGCGCTTGTTCCGTTTGTTGTTGTTATTGCATATTTTGCACCGTTCCATTCTGCCCATGCCTGTTCAAACTGTGTACCGTAATTACCTGTCCAGTAATTCACTCTTCCTGTTTTCAAAGGTTCTACTGCTTTTTCAATGGTCTTTTCTGAAAAAGAAGGCCACATTGGAAAGGGTTTATCATTAATTTTTGGTCCACCTTCAACAGCAAGTTTTGACATTTTATACCTCCATTTTGAATTTTCTTATTATTTTATTTTTTGTGACCGGCTTGTCAAAATTCCTCACCCGAGAAGTTTTTTGAAATTGATCAAACATCTATTCACGCATTCAAGCGGCTCATAAGCGTAGTTTTCCTGTTCAATGATGTACCACTGGGTATTACCGATTGTTGAACAGAGTTCAATCACCTGTTTCCAGGGAATATCTCCTTCTCCTATAATAGCCTTTTCATCCTTAGCTGAAAACTCTTTTATATGGATTGTGTCTGACCTGCCAGGAAATTTTTTAAGATACTCAACAACCTTGCCGCCTTTTCTCATAGCATTTCCTGTATCAAATTGCATGATAACATCCCTGGAAGCCCTTTCAAAAAATACATCCATCGGGATTTTGCCTTCGAGTTCTTCAAATTCTATCCAGTGGTTGTGATAGCCTGTTTTCATACCATATGGTTTTAACCTTTCTGCAATATGATTGAAAATTTCCGCGGTTTTTTCCCAGGCGCTTATGGAATCTCTGTATTCCTGTTTCAGCCCGGGCACAATCAGGTATTTGTTTCCCAAAATTGCGTTGAATTCAACAGTTTTAAGAAGGTTATCACCGAGAAGTGTTTCAAGGCCAATATGCGTACCGCAGCAAACAAGATTGAGGTCCTGCATAATTTTCCTGAGTTCTTTTGCGTCTCTACCCTGATATCCTGCAAATTCAACACCCTCATATCCCATCTTTGCAACCTTTGAAAGCGTGCCAGCAATATCCCTTGCAAAATCCGTTCTTACCGAATAAAGCTGAAGTCCTATCTTCGCCATAGTTCTCCTTTTTCAATATCTGTTATTATTTTCTCAAAAGAACAATGTCAGTGAGCCCATTAAAAGGCATTGAAAATGATAGATAGCCCTTATCCTGTGTGAATTGAATATTTCCGTTTTCAATTGATTCAACCTGTTTTATACCTTCTGCCTTAACCCTGATATCAATCTTTTCAAGTGGTTTTCTTTCAAGATTAACCATCACCAGAGCATATCCTTTTTCTGACTCCAGTAAATTTGCTTCAAAGGTGCCACTTGAAATTTCCACCATTTTTGATACTTTTGAAATTAAGCAGGGAAGGGCAACGATTTTTCTTGCGTCATAAGGAAAATTTGAAACAGGTCCTTCCTTATTGAGTTCTTTTACATGGTTGAAAAAACTATGACCTGGCATAAAAGCATAATAGATGACAGCACCTTTCTTTATCCTGTTGTATAAAATAGCGGGACTTCCATCTGAAAACTTTCCAATGACCTGACCTTTTACACTTCCTGAAATTTGCGCTTTTCTGAATGTTAGATAAACATCATATTCGGATTCCATACCTGCAACAGGATTTGTGGAAATCTTTTCTTTTTCAATCTCTGCTGCAAGCAACCTTACTTTTGGCTCTGCACCAATCAAAGATGTGATTATGTTTGTCGTTCTGTCGTATTCATCTTTTTCACAGGCAAGAGGAAATAAAACAAGCGTTCCACCATTTTCAACAAATGTTTTTAATTTTTTCATCGCATCCAGAGGCAGATGAGTATCCATCAGATAAATAACCTGGTAACCGGATAAGTCCTTTTCAATAACAAGTGTTTCATCAATCACATCTGCGTGATACATCTGCTGTGCCAGCGCTATATGGAGGTATTGTTTTTCATGACCTTTGGTTCCATCTGAATCCCATATTTCACTTGTGGTGCTGTAAATAATGGCAATTTTTCTTTCAACCGGTTTTCCAGGATATACGAGTTCTTCTGCTTTACCTATGTCCCTGACTACTTTTGCAACGCCCCTGTACTGAGAAATACTGTCAGACCAGTAATTCTCTGTGGCAGAATATGTTGGGCCATAATAGAAATAATCAATAATTTTAACCCCGTGTCCTATCACTGTAAATCCCTTCATTCTTATTCCATCCTCTCCATCCATTGTGTTATAAAATCCAAGAGGCTGATTATGTTTGCTTGCGGCAGATCTCAATATATCACACAGAAACCCGAGCCTCTGATAGAGCCCATTTCCCCAGGACCGAATACCACCATACATCCAGTCCTCGGTCCACATAAGGGTTGTTGCTCTTTGTAAACCCATCTGAAACCAGTCAGGGCTTCCGGGTAACATTACTCCGCCGAGTATCAGGGGATGGTCTGTGTAGTTAACAAAGGTAAGAACCCCTGGATTGTACTCTTTTTCAAGTGTATCTGTTATTTTTTTGAAATGGTTGATTGTTATTTGCTGGGCAAATCTGTGAGTCCAGTAATACGCTTTTCTGGCTGCTTCTCCGTATTTTGGCCCCCAGTTAAACTCAATCTTTTCAATCTCTTTCCTGTCAGTAAATGGCTTTATATCTGACCAGTCTTTCGCATTGAAATCTTTTGGTGTCAATCCATTTGATTCAAGAAATCTATGGAAATTTTCCACCGGCTCCCTGCCGAGCTGGTGAAGACCGAGATTTCCCGGTTCATCTGCAAGTACAACAGCCTGGATTTTTGAAAATGCCTCTGGAATTTTCTTTTCATTACCCGCCTGATTCACATTACCGGGATTATGTGTGATGAATCTGGTGAAACCAAGCTCTTTATAGATATCAAACTGGCTCTGGTCAGAGGGATATCCTGTCCCATTAATACCAAGCAACCTGAGAGTCTTCAATTCATTCTTCCATATCTGCTGGTCTTTATACAGGCTTCCGTAGCCGCTTGCGCCTGTGTAAAAAGAAAATTTTTCCGGCATTTTCTCCTGTGATAGATTAAGAGACTGTGCCATCTTAAGATGTTTTTCTGATTCCTGCCTCACGGTCAGAATTCCATCAGGATTGCTGTAATAATCTCGTGGTAGACTGATAGATACGATGCTTCCTGTTTCTTTTGTTCGTATTGTTTTGAAAATTCCTGACTCTTCACTGGCCGTTGATATTTGTATTTCCACATCCAAATTTTCAGGTGGTTCAGGGTTTCTGAAATCAAAAACAATGGTTCCCCAGTCGCCTGTTATCTCAGCCCATGGCGAATACTGGTTCTGTTTTATCCTCAAACGCGCATAGTTTTCTCCACCTCTGGGAATTGTTGGATAACTGAGCGTCCATGGAGACCTGTGGATGACATGCCTCAGATAACAATAGACAGAATCAGCGGAAAAACACCTGAACCTGACAAATAGCTTTTCTGGATTTTTCTGCTGTCCATAACAATGGCATGAAAAAATGGTAAGGATAACAAATGCGCAGAAAAAAAACAATTTTCTCATGGAATCATCCCTGTTAAGATAGGGTTACTTGACCTCTATTGAAATTTCCTTTTCCTCTTTGTAGGTTATTTTATACCTCACAAGCCTTGCCAGTCCCGGTGTTGTGTTTGTCTTGCTTATGGGCTCGCCGTCTTCAATAACATAAAGATATTTGCCATCAGGACTTACTGCTGCATCTTTTGGCGCCATAAACTCAATCTTGGCCGCATCATTTCCAGGAGAGCCGAATTTTTTAACAAAATCAAAACCAAATCCATTATCAGCAATCTTAACAATCCTTACTGGATCCCTCTGAACAAGATAGATTCCATATTCACCATCAAAAGCAACACCCCAGGTATTAACCATTGTTTCTCTGGTTTTCTTTTCAGGATCCATATAAGAATTAAAACCATAGGCAATTTCCACGGATGTATCCTTATCAATCCACTTTGTTATGCCATTTCTGTTTGTGTAATAAGCATTTGCAAGATAGATTGCCCTTTTTCCATCAGTATCGCCTGATTCACCTGGAGCTCCGCCTTTTGATCGCCAGAGCCCTCCTTCCATTCCCTGTTTCCTTCTGTCAAAGGCGGCCCAGTATGTATAACCCGGACAGGAAGCATAAAGCCTGTAATCCGCATTCAATCCAACCCAGTCCGGCCAGCCAAGTCCACCTTTTGTCTTTTCCCATCCAACATCGCTACCAAAAAATCCCCCAACATAGTAAATCTGGGCTCCTGTTTTTCCGTCATAGACTTCCACAATATGCCGTCTTGGTGTTGCGTAAATCCTCCCTTCTTCATCAACTGCAATATTATTCCAGTAAGGCGAAGATTTTCCCTCTATTTTGTTTTTTCCTCCTATGTCATTTGCAGGTGAACCATCTGGACCAAACTTATAAATAATTCCTGCGCCGTAATCAAGCACATATACATTTCCCTTTTTATCAACCCTGACATTTCTCGGACTGATAAATGTGTTATCTCCACCGACCACTCCATTTTTACCAAAACCGGTATCAAGTACAAGATTCAGGCCTGTTCTAATCTTCACAGTATATTTACCCGCAGATACCTGTTTACCGTCTGTATCTTTTAGGTTCCATGGAATCTTAAATTGAGTTTCTGCTGTATATTTTTCATGAAGCGTCCGAATATATTTGCCATTGCTGTCATAAACTTTTATTGAAAGATCAATTGGTTGAGGATTATTAACAGTGAAAACAAAAATATCCCCTGATTTGATTGAAACAGAAGTTTTATCAGGTGCAAAGGTTATCTGAGCATATGCCAGACAGCACGCCACCATCAAAAAACCGACCGCAATTTTCCTGCCCATAGTTCCTCCTTATGGTTTGATTTCAACTCTATAGGGATTATATTACTTCATTCAATAAGTATGTCAAGAGTTTAATACTCAGGATAAACATTTTTGCACAAAAATTAGCGCTTACCTGTAGCCTATTTCTGCTGATAGATCAAAATAGAGTTTAACAGCAGCCGGTGGAACATTATAAGGTATGTGATTTCCTATGCACATCATATATCCGCCGCACATTTTTCCTGTTTCAACCATTGAAACAACCATACTTCTGATTTCTTCTTGATTATTTCTCATCAATATCCTGACATCTCCTTCTCCTGCCAGAAAACAATCCTTGTATTTTTTTGCTATGGATTTATAGTCAGTGTATGGTTCACTTATAATCCCTCTGATTCCAAGTGCCATCAAATCATCAACAAACATATTAAGACATCCATCTGACATAAAAACAATATGTTTTCCCGCATTTTTCAGTATTGAAAAGAATTCCTCGTATCTGGGGAAAATATGTTTTCTCATCCAGCCTGGACTCACAAGAGGTCCTGCTGTCGTTACGATATCATCATGGCAGCAAACCCAGCTTACAGGCAGCCTTGCAAAAGCGCGAAACACCCTGCGGTTAATCTCTGCAAACTCATTCATAATCCTTTCGAATTCAGGTTCAAGACAGATACTCAGAAAGTTCTCATAACCAAAAACTAAGATTGGCCACATAAACATTGTATTGTAAAAGCCTGCTGAAACATAAGTGCCTTCAGGAGCCTTATCACCCCATTCAGCAGGATAATTTTTCCTGTATCTTTTATAAATTGTTTCCTCATCCCTGTAATCAGCGGCTTCAGGAATTTTCCAGGAAGAAAAATCTGCATTCTCAAGCGGGCTGAATTTAAGCATCTCCTCTCTATCTCTGAAAAACTTCTTTGCTTCTTCCTGCTGCCAGTATTCACGGTTTTGATGACCCCAGCGTCCTTTTTTTGTATCTTTTTGCTCCTCGGGTCTTGGCAAGGGGTCATCACTGGCAGGCACTGGTAGATACAAAAAAGGATACATCTCATTGATTTTTTGCATACAAAGTCTTGGATGCTGATAGAAATCTATTCCGCTGATATATGTTGCTGCATCAGGATTTGAAAAATGTTCCCAGTGAACAATTTTTTTCGGTCCTTTTCCCAGCAGTGTCTGGTATCTTGGATCCATAATTACTTTTTTCTCAAGCACTTTTTATACTTTTCAACAGAAAAGTTCAGGTACTGGCTGAGATGCCTGTTTCTGAAAACAGGGTCCTTCCAGTTTGAGATTAAAAAGTCCTGCTGTTCTTCCCTCACAGGGATTGAAAAAAATACCTCATTCTCGCACTTTCCCTCAATAACATTTTTGTATGCTTTTCTCATAAGATATGCGCAGTCTATCGCAAAAACTCCTATCAGGTCATTGATAAGAGCCCATCTTTTTGAAGCAAGATTGAAGTCAAAATTAAAATCAATCTTTTTTTCATAAGGACTGACAACTGCAAATTTGTTATTCCTGTAAATCTTTGGTTTGATACTCAACCTGTTTAAGGAATAACGCAAAGGTCCCTGAAAACTTCCTCTTGGATACATCCAGATTTTCTGGCATTCATCTGTAAGCAAAAATTCTATGAAAATTTTTGCGTTTTCAAGATTCGGTGCTCCCTTCAGTATTCCCGCGCAATCAGGGTTTATGACTGTCTGTTTTTCAGGTAGAATAAAGCACATATTTTCACTGCCGTTTATTTCAATCTGTGCAAGAGCGTAAGAATCAATGGAAAGAGAAACTGCTGTCTGTCCGATTGCTGTATCCTTTGCCGCCTGAGAGGCGCTTGTCGGAATACTGGTTGTGTTTGCAAGAATTCCAAGAATTGTTTTCCATCCATTTTTCCATCCATTTGCCTGAAGGATAATTTCAAACATCATATGCATGCTTCCGCTGTGCCTTGGGTCAGAAGCACCAACCCATCCGTGATAGATCGGATTTGAAAGGTCTGCCCATGTTTCTGGCAGAGGTGCACCTGTAAACTGTAGAACCCTTTTGTTGCACAGTATACCAAAACTTGAAAGAACGATTCCATACCATGTGTAATCTTTATCGTAGTTTGGGATTCCTCCGCATTGTTCTGGAATGTCTTTGAGGATACTGTCCGGTATTTTCCATGAAACGAGAAAACCCTGTTCTTTTAATCTCAGATAGGGGTCAAGTCCACCACCAAAGAAAACATCAATCCCTGTTGTTTCTGGATTTTTCTTAAAGAGTGATTCAACATATTTCAGGTCATCTGATGTGCCACCCTGATCAAGCCACTCTATTTTGATCTCTTTTTTTGTTTTTTCTTTGAAGTAATTTTTGAAGGCGTTTTCAACCTCGAACTTAACTCCTTCCCAGTGTGGGCTGATGATGACAAGTTTTTCCTGTGAAAAACAGGATATGCACAAAAAAATAACCGATAGTACAATGGTTTTATTCATTTTGAGTCAATGCCAGTTCTGCCATATATGAACTTCTGCAGAAAACACCTGAAAAAACCTTTCTGAAACCAAGTTTTTCTCCCTCTATTCTGTATTGTTCAAAAACATCAGGATGGATAAACTCCTTCACCTCTATATTTTCGGGTCCTGGCTTTAGATACTGGCCTATGACAAAAAAATCACAGCCAATACTTCTTAAATCCTTCATCACCTGCATAACTTCCTTCTTTGTTTCTCCAAGTCCAACCATGATTCCTGATTTTGTGAGAAAACCTTTCTTTTTTGCATGATTCAGTATCCTTAAAGAGGTTTCATAGTCAGCCTGCGGCCTTACCTTTTGATAAAGAGAAGGAACAGTCTCAATGTTGTGAGACAAAACATCTGGTTTTGCTTCAAGAATTATTTCAAGATGTTGAATGTTTCCTTTAAGGTCGGGTATCAATGGTTCAATTCTTGTTTCAGGATTGGTCTTTTTTATCTGTCTGATGCACTCTCCGTAATGGCTTGCTCCGCCATCTTCTAAATCATCCCTTGTCACAGAAGTAATCACGACATATTTTAATTGAAGTTCTTTCACAGCCAGAGCAATATTTTCAGGCTCCTTTTTTTCAGGAGGCAGCACTTTCCCATTATGATTGACACTGCAGAATCTGCAGGACCTTGTGCAGATGTTTCCAAGAATCATAAATGTTGCATATTTTTTACCGAAGCACTCAAAGATATTCGGACATCTTGCATGGCTGCAAACTGTGTTCAAGCCATATTTTTCAATCACACCCTTTGTAAAATTAAACTGGTCTGTGATTGAAATTTTTTTTCTTATCCAGTCTGGAATCTTTCTCATCTTTTTGGTATATGAAGAGGCATTCCTTCAGCCGCAGAAAGTGCTTCCATTAAAATCTCTGAAAAAGTTGGATGACTCCAGTAGACATCAAGCAATTCTTTAACGGTCATTCCTTTTGACATTGCAACGCAGGCTGGATGGATTATTTCTGTGGCATTTTCTCCAATGATGTGCACACCAAGAATCTTTTCTGTTTCAGCATCAACAATAACCTTAGCCATTCCGGATGTTTCACCTTTTGTGTATGCCTTGCCAAGGGCTGTATAGGGGAATCTTCCAATTTTTACTTTCAGATTTTCAGATTCTGCCTGCTGCTGGGTAAGTCCTGTGCAGGCTATTTCAGGTATTGTGAAAATGGTTTCAGGAATATTTTCATATGAGATTGTTTCTTCTTTACCGGCGCAGTTTGAAGCAGCAATTTCTCCCTGTCTTGTTGCAACATAGGCAAGCTGCCACTTTCCTGTTATATCTCCGGCTGCATAAATATCCGGTAATGCTGTCTTCATCATCGTATCTGTATCAATACCTGTGGAAGAAACTTTTAATCCGAGTCCGGCAAATGGTTCAAACTCTGGTTTTCTTCCTGCAGCCCATAATATCTTTTCCTCAGGAATTTCATCAGCACTGTTTATTTTTGCTCCTGTTTTTATCTGTATTCCTTTTTTTGTAAATTCTTTTTCCACAATATCAACAATTTCTCTATCTCTTTTCGGAAGCAATGAATCAAGCATCTCATAGATTGTAATTTTCACTCCAAAATAACTCAGTATTGATGCAAACTCACAACCAACAGGACCACCACCAACAATAGCAAGGGTTTCTGGAAGTTTTTCAAGATTCCAGATTGTGTCTGTTGTTATTATCCTTGGATCCTTTGAAAAAATTTCAGGTATTGAAGGTTTTGCACCTGTCGCAATGACAATCTTTTTCGTTTCAAAAGTTTTTCCGTCAAGGTTAACAGAATAAGGCTGGTTTATCGTCGCTGTTGCCCGGACGTATTCAACTCCGTTTGCTTTCAGCAAAAATTCAACGCCTGACCTCAGTCTTGAGACAACAGCTGTTTTAACATGCTGCAGAACCTTTTCCCATTCAAAGCCTATTTCACCTTTTAATCCTGGGCTTTTCGATTTTTTCAAAATTGTTGCGATATTGAAAAGCGTTTTTGTCGGAATGCATCCGGTATTGAGACAGCATCCACCTGTCTTGTCTTTTTCAACAAGCAGAACCTTCATTCCATACTGTGCGCATCTTATAGCACAGGGGTATCCAGCAGGACCTGCACCGATTACAATAACCTCATACCTTTCCATTTATCCTCCATTCTGGTATATTCGCAGTACATCTAAATTACCAGAAAAATTTCTGTAAGTAAAGAATGCCCCTTTGTTCAATGTTATTATTATATTATGAAAACAGGAGCGCACATATGGATTTCTGGGGGTTTTGAAAAGGCATCTGAAACAGCAGTATATCTCGGTTGCCAGTGTATCCAGATATTCCTTCACAACCCAAGGTCATGGAAGGTCTCTGAAAAAAATGAGCAGGACCTGATTGTTTTTGTGAGAAAACTGAAAAAGAAAAATATCAAACCTCTGGTTGTTCATATGCCCTACTTAATAAACCTATCCAGTTCCGACAGAGAAATTTTTTCCCGTTCAATTGAAAGATTACAGATGGAAATAAATGAAGCAGAAAAAATGAAGGCTGATTTTTATGTCATTCATCCTGGAGGCTGCTATTTCAAGCCTGCTGGGCTGAAGCAGCTGGCAGGTGTTTTGAACCAGTTCAAAGGATTGAACATAAAAATTCTTGTTGAAAACACATCAGGACAGGGCAACCAGCTTGGAGGAACATGGAAGGAACTCGGCTATCTGTATCAGAAATCAAAAAATATCGGCTTTTGTTTTGATACAGCTCATGCATTTGCTGCCGGCAATGATTTCACATGCAGAGAAGGTTTTCTGAAAATGAAACAGGAGATTGAAAAATTTTTCCCTCTTGATTCTATATTACTTGTTCATGCAAACGATACAAATTCAAAATGCGGTTCAAAACTTGACCGGCACCAGCATTTAGGAAAAGGCCTGATTGAAAAAGCCGGTTTTATCAATTTAATCTCAGACAGGCATTTTTTCTCTCTTCCCTTTATAATTGAAACACCAAAGGCAAGCCTGAAAGAAGACAGAAAAAATTTACAGTGGCTGAGAAAACTGATGCGTGAAAAAAAATAAGAACCTTCTTATTTTTAGTGATTTATGTACATTCGCGTTGATAAACATTTCAAAAAATCAGACCTATTCGCCTTCTTGCAAAATACGCTTCGGTCAGAGGGCTCACCG
>CAZHJN010000024.1:0-29320 GCA_964532995.1 uncultured bacterium | reverse complement strand
ATGGATTTTTCTCCCTCATCAAATCCCCCTCTATCCCCCTTTTCCAAAGGGGGAAGGAGAAATAAATGAAAGGGAGAAACCTTTTTCTACTCCCCTCTTTTATAAAGAGGGGCTGGGGGAGATTTTATTTTTCCCTCCTTAAATCCCCCTTGGTCCCCCTTTAACTTAAGTTTCTCCTTCCTTTTGTACAGGAAGGTTGGGATGGATTTTTCTCCCTCATCAAATCCCCCTCTATCCCCCTTTTCCAAAGGGGGAAAAAAGAAGATAAAAGGGCGAAATTTTGTTTTACTCCCTCCTTTATTAAAGGAGGGCTGGGGTGGATTTTAAATCCCACTTTTCCAAAGGGGGGAACTTCCTTTACTCCCCTCTTTATTAAAGAGGGGTTGGGAGAGATTTTATTTTTCTCTCATTTAACTTCAATATTTCCTTCCTTTTGTACAGGAAGGTTGGGATGGATTTTTCTCCCTCATCAAATCCCCCTCTATCCCCCTTTTCCAAAGGGGGAAAAAAGAAGATAAAAGGGCGAAATTTTGTTTTACACCCTCCTTTATCAAAGGAGGGCAGGGGTGGATTTAAAATCGCATTTTTCTCAGCTATCTCATAATTATCATATGAAGACCTGATATGCTATGTATTTTGGTGTCGTGAAATTTGTGATGGAAATGTTTATTAGAATTCAATCGTTCAGATAGAACCAATCATAATAATCGTGGCCCCATCTGTATTTTCCAACACCATCTGTCAGTATCTGTTTTTCAACATGCCCGTCAAGAAACAGCACATTCTGGAATGCAGCTGTACCGTTTTTGTTCGGGTGATTACTTATCGGTGGTTTATACCAGTAATGGCTTGCAACATCAGCCGCATCATAGGAAATATCCCACATCAAAGGCGTTCTGTCAGCCCATTTTGCATTGAATCGGGTTTTCGGAGTCGGCCTTCTGGGCGTATTGAAATTAAAGTAGGTGGTATACCAGCCGTAAACTGAAGCAGCCCCTCCATCTCCACCGATGTAATGGTAGCTCATCATGGCATCTGTGGCAGGCCATGTCCATCCAGGATTTCCATAAAAACGCCTGTACATATCACCTGAAGGGCATGTAATAAGCTGTTTTTTCACACCATACCTTGAATGAAGAACCCTGCTTACATTTCCCCGGATTCTGAAGGATTCTCCCCAGACCCCTGGCGGTAGCCAGTCATCGTTATCCTCTGCGTACAGAAGAAGAATAATACCGAGCTGTTTAAGATTGTTCATACATGATACTTCTCTTGCTTTTTCTTTTGCTCTGTTTATTGCAGGCAGTACCATTGCAGCAAGAATCGCGATTATGGTAACTGTAACGAGGATCTCTATGAGAGTGAAGGCTTTTTGAATTGTTCTCATTTTTAGCCTCCTTGCAATTTTCAACTGTATTATAATAAAATATTAAAAGCGATGTCAACAGTTTAATAAGGAGCGAAAAATGAGGTACAGAATGCTTGGTAAAACAGGAATAAAAGTTTCAGAAATAGGACTTGGTACATGGCAGCTTGGCGGCAGTGACTGGGGCTCTGTATCGGAGAAGGATGCGTTTGCAATCTTACATAAATCAGTTGAATCAGGCGTTAATTTCATTGATACCGCAGATGTTTATGGAATGGGCAGAAGCGAAAAACTGATAGGGAAATTTCTGAAGGAAACAAAACAGGTAGTCTATGTCGCAACAAAACTTGGAAGAAGGGAATGGATTGAAAATAAAGGGTGGCCGGCAAAATATACTGAAGAAATGGTAAGAAAGGATATAGAGGATTCTCTCAGAAATCTTGGGATTGATTCTATCTTTCTACAGCAGTGGCACTGTATTCCAACAGAGATGCTCAAAAGTGGAGAGCCATTTGAAATTCTTGAGAAGTTTAAGAAAAAGGGATTGATACAGCACTGGGGTTGCAGCATTGAGTCAGTTGAGGAAGGTCTTATCTGTATGGAACACCCTGGATGTGAAACACTTCAGGTGATATTCAACATTTTCAGACAGAAAGTTGCAACACATTTATTGCCTGTTGCAAAAGAAAAAAATGTTGGAATTATTGCAAGGGTACCGCTTGCAAGCGGGCTTCTTTCCGGGAAATTTAAAAAAGGACACAAATTTTCTGAATCAGACCACAGGAATTATAATGCCGATGGTCAGGCTTTCAATGCTGGCGAAACTTTTGCAGGATTGCCATATGAAAAAGGGGTTGAACTTGCGGATAAAATAAAAACAATTCTAAAACCCACAGAAAGAATTTCAATGGCTCAGCTCGCATTAAGATGGATTCTTGATCATGATGGGGTCTCAACTGTGATTCCGGGTGCAACAAAAGTTGAACAGGCATTGAGCAATGCGGCTTCTTCATCACTGGATTCAATTGCCGATGATGTGCATCAGGAATTGAGACAACTTTATAAAAATGAAATTGAACCATATATAAGAGGGAAATACTGATTTCAGGTTAACTCTGCAACAGCTTCCATTGCAATCCGGGACCACTCTCTTAATCTTTCAGGCTGATATCTTATTGTGCTGATATCCTTCATTATGATTTCCACAATGCAGCCATTTTCTTTGAATATCTCAAGAACTTTTTTCAATTCGTCCTTCACGATTTTTCTGTCCCAGTTTTCACATGCAAGGACTGCAGGATTTGGTTTATAGGAGATAACATACCTGTCTTTTATTTTTTCAGCAGCTGTTTTTACATCTGCTTTCGGACTTATTGAAATCTTGCGAAGATTTTCAATTTCTTCAAGGATATGAATCTTGTTGTGAAGTGGTTCGCAGCACCCATAATAAGTAAGACCGAATTTTTCAAGCCATCTTCTTTCATAATTGAGTGCAAATTCTTTGTGCATTTGCGGTGATACCTCAGAGAAAATCTGACTTGTTGAAAAGCCCCATTGTTGTTCTGGACTGATACCTGTTTTTGAAAATGGCAAATCAGGCAGGTCATCGGTATAACCGAGTCCTCCTGAACCAATTCTATAGTTACCATTGTTCGGTGAAAGAAGTCCTTTTTTATGCAGCTGGTCCAGTTTGTGAATGCTTGCTTCCATATACCTTTCAATCAGTCCATGAACAAAGCCCGGTCTTGTTGCAAGAGACATCAATGCTTCTTCAACACCGGTCAGCACCACAAGATAGTCCCATGGTGCAAACCAGATTGATGAAACACCGCAGTTTTCAACTTTCAGGGTATCACTGAAAATCTCTCTTAAAATTTTTGTTCTTTTCTCTGTTAGTTCCCAATCAGGCGTTATTTCTGGAAATTGAATTTTATTTATATCCGATTCATCCTTTATCTGAGGTATAAAACTCCTCGAAATAATACCTGTTCCGGTTGAAGCATATTGCGCAACAGCATTCACTCCGTAACCTGTGTCATAAATTACTGCCGGCAGCCTGTAAACCGGTTCAACCACCATATCAGCCCTTGCATTATTCCACATATAGAGGATTATTTTCAGACTACTTTCAATACCTCTGGCAAAATCATTTTTGCAGAGAAACTCAATCTCACCGCACTTTTCGATTTCGTGCCATGGAACCTCATTGATCCAGACCATAAATCTACCATGCTTGAGGTTGTTCAACCTTTTCCATTGAGAGATTGTCTGATTATGTACAGGAAGGCTTGCGATTTCAGAAATTTGCGAAGCAAGATCTTTTAAAATATCTCTTTCTTCCTTTGATATATCTTCAATGGTTAAGAGATTTTTTTGCAAACTCATAGGTGTCCGAAGCAATTGCGAGTTCTTCGTTTGTTGGAATCACAAAAACCCTGATTTTTGATTCACGGCTGCTTATTTCCTGCTCAATCGCACGACAACTGTTATTTTTTTCCCTGTCTATAATTACACCAAGTTCTTCTAAACCTTCTAAAGACCTTTCTCTTACAACAGGTTGATTTTCTCCAATGCCAGCGGTAAAAATTATGCCATCAGTTTTTCCAAGAATCGCTAAATACGCACCAATGTATTTTTTCACCCTGTAACAAAAAGATTCTATGGCAAACTGAGCCATTTTGTTACCCTGTGAGGCGCTTTCAACAATGCTTCTGAAATCATTGGAAACACCTGAAATACCGATTAAGCCACTCTCTTTGTTCAAAATTTTACTTATCTCGGATGGTTTCATATTGAGATTGTCAACAAAATATAAAATGATCCCAGGATCAATATCACCACTTCTTGTTCCCATAATAAGACCTTCAAGAGGTGTAAACCCCATGCTTGTATCTATTGACCTGCCATTTTTCACCGCAGTAATACTGCAACCATTTCCAAGATGGCATGTGATAAGATTCACATCATACTTATGTTTTCCTGTTATCTGAGCAAATCTTCTTGCAACATACCTGTGCGAAGTCCCGTGAAAGCCATATCTTCTTATCCTGTATTTTTCATAAAAATAATAAGGAATTCCATAGATATGAGCCACAGGCGGTACTGTCGTGTGAAAAGCCGTATCAAAACAGGCAACCTGAATACTCTCCGGAAAATATTTTTCTGCTGCAAGAATTCCCTCAAGATTTGGCGGATTGTGAAGAGGTGCCAGGGGAATGAATTCCCTTATTTTATCCTTTACCTTCTGATCAATCAGCATACTGCCGGTGAATTCCTCGCCACCATGAACAACTCTGTGTCCAACTCCTTCAATTTCACTAAGGTTTTTTACAACACCACAATCAGGATCTGCAAGAAGATTTGCTATTATTTCAAGTCCCTGCCTGTGATCTGAAACCTTATGAATCCTGCGAATGGTCTCATTATCTCTGGAATAGTTAATAATTGATTCTTCACCGCCAATTTTCTCAACAAGCCCGCTCGCTATCAAAACATTTTCAGGCATCCTGAAAAGCTTGAATTTTATTGAGGAACTTCCGCAGTTTATAACAAGGATGTTCATTTATTTCAGGTATTTGCTTATAAAATCAACTGCCTTTCCAACTGTCTTTACCTGCAATGCAGCATCCTCTTCCATTTCTATACCAAATTCTTCCTCAAACGCTGCAACAAGTTCAAGACTCTGCACACTTTCTGCACCCAGATCTTCTACAAATCTACTTTCGGCAGTGATAGAACTTTCATCAATCCCGAGAATTCGACTGACAACATTTTTCACTTTTTTTTCTATTTCGCTTCTTTCCATTTTAACCCCTGTTTATGATTTCATTTTTGAGCTTTTACTGATATATGCTTTTCTCAAATCAGATGTCATCTCATAAACCTTTCTGATGACATCTTCTTCTTCTTTTGAAAGAACTCTTTTTCGCCTTTCCATAGCAGCTTTTGCTGTGTTCAGCATCATTTCAAGACCAAAACCTTTCATAAATTTGTTGTTTACATACCATGTGAAAGAAGGGAAAAACTTGGGAAGAATGCCTCCAGCGGTAATATTGCACATCACGCCAGCACTGGTTCCTGTATTAAAAAGTGTTCCGATACTTGTTTTTGTGTGGTCTCCGATAAAAGAGCCCACCTTCAGGTCTCCGGTATCAACAGGCTTCCCGTTAACATAAACAGAAACTGTTGAGTAGTCATTTTTCAAATCGCTGTTGGTTGTAAGTGCACCTAAATTAACAAACTCTCCAACATACGCATGACCTATAAAACCATCATGATATTTATTTGAATACGACTGAAAGATGCTTTCTTCAACCTCGCCGCCAATTCTGCAAACAGGGCCAATGGTGTTTCCCTCTCTTATGCTTGCTCCTGGCATAATATGCGTTTCTTTTCCGATATAACAGGGCCCTTCTATTCTTGAAAATGGATAGATCTTTGCACCTTCATTAATGTAAATTGGGCCTGAATTTGTATCAAGAACAACGCATGGATGTATTTCAGCCTCCTGAGCAATAAAAATATCATCAGGACCATAGACTATTGCCTGAGAAGAAAACTTACCTTCAATACCTTTTTTTCCAATTTTTTCGAAGTCCTTCTTTATCATTTCAGCATTATAATGGACAAGGTTCCATGGAAATCTCATCATCTTTGCATTTATCTGGATAGAGGGTAAGCTTCTGACAAAAATAATTATTTCCGCCAGGGTTTTCCCCTTAATTTTTTCAACGTTTTCCTTCTTTATAAACGCATAAGCAACTTCATTATCACACAGATACACTGCTTCTCTATCTGTGGTAAAATTCGTCTCCACAAGAAATCTCCCATCAACAATCAACACATCATCATTTATCTGAGAAAAATCATTAACAGGATACTGGTAATTTTTCTTAACCAGTTCAGCAAGATAATCCCTCACAAAAAGAACCACATCTTTTGTTCCTGCAGAATCAATAATCCTTTCCAGAAGGGAATACATACCACACCTCAATTCAAACACTGGTCTTATATAACTCAGAGGTGTTAAATCTGTCCACGAATCATTTTCAAATACTATCAGTTTCATATCTTCCTTTCGTCAGAAAGTAAACATGTGATAGCCGCAACAGCTACAATGTCCTCGACTTTTGCACCTCTTGAAAGGTCACTTACGGGTTTTGCGAATCCCTGAAGAATTGGTCCATATGCCTTTGCTCCCGCAAGGTATTGAGTGATCTTATAGGCAATGTTTCCAGCATCAAGGTCAGGAAATATCAAAACATTTGCCCTTCCGGCAACTTTGCTGGGTTCTTTTAATTTCTTTTTTGCAACAAGCTCTGAAAGAGCTGTGTCTGCCTGAAATTCACCATCATAAGCAGTATCAGGATCTTTTGCTCTTGCGATTTCAACTGCTTTTATAACCTTATCAACATCAGGATGTGATGCGCTTCCTTTTGAAGAAAAGGAAAGAAAGGCAACTAAAGGTTCAGAATTAATCAATTTCCTGTAGTTGGAAGCAGTAGCTATGGCAATATCCGCAAGAAGTTGACTGTCAGGAGCAATATTCACAGCACAATCTGCATAAAAAAATATCCTGCCATCAGGCATTTCCATAATAAAAAAACTTGAAGACTTTGATATATTTTCTTGTAGGCCAACTGTCAATGCTGCGCTTCTGATAACATCCGCAGTTGTACTTGCTGCACCTGCTATCATAGCATCCACTTTTCCTGAAGCAACCATCATCCCTGCGAAGATCAGTGGCCTTTTAACAAGCCCCAGTGCTACATTCTCCGGAACATTGGGTCTTTGCCTTATATAAAGGGCAGAAAACTGCTGAAGAAGACAGGAATCATTGATATCAACAATTTCAATATTCGGTTGATCAGGACTCAGTTTTGAAAGAGAATTCCTGATGGTCTCTGGATTCCCAACAAGAACAGGATATGCAATTTCTTCACTGGCAAGTTTTAAAGAAGCATTTAAAATTCTTTCATCGCTGCTTTCAGGAAGTACTACCTTTTTTCGCGCACTTTTTGCTTTTTTAAGAATTTCTTCTAATATTCCCATTTCTCAGAATATCTCTTTGCCAAGTTTTTTTTCTGCTTCTTCAACAAACCTGTAGTAGTTAATTCTTTTCAAACCTGACGCTGCATCTTCATCAAGGAAAAATGTAACCCTGTTGTGCATCTGTAATGCGGATGCAGAAATTAAGCTTGTTATTGGTCCTTCAATGGCCTGAGCAATTGCCGATGCTTTATTTTTTCCATTGGCGATGAGAATTATCTCTTTTGCTTCCAGGATTGTTCCGACACCCATACTTAAAGCAAATCTCGGCACCTCATCCTTGCTTTTGAAAAATCTGGCATTGTCCTCAATTGTTTGAGCATCAAGAGCAATGAGCCTTGTTCTGGATGTAAGAGAGGAACCCGGTTCATTGAAGGCTATATGACCGTCACTGCCAATACCAAGAACCTGCAGGTCAATACCGCCTGCCCTTTTTATCTGACCTTCATAATACCGGCAGAATTCCTCCCAGTCTTTTGCTGTTCCATCAGGCACCATTGTGTTTGATTTATCAATGTCAATATGATTGAAAAGATTATCATCCATAAAATATCTATAACTTTGAGGATGGTCTCCTTTCAAACCATAGTATTCATCAAGATTGAAGGTCTTCACCTTTTTGAAACTGATAAGTTTTTTCTTATTCATATTTATCAGTTCCCTGTAAAGACCGAGCGGACTTGAACCTGTAGCCAGACCAAGAACAAATTCCGGTTTTTTTTCAATCCTTGACTTTACAAGATTTGCTGCCTCAATGCTGATTTCCTCATATGTTTTCCTTATTATCACTCTCATCTTCTTCCTCCTCATCAGAATTTGGTTGTGCTTCTCCAAGATGTTTCAAGCCAAGAGAAATTTTTTTTCCTTCCGGATCTATTTCAAGAACAATAACATCTATCTTCTGACCCTTTCTCAAAACTTCAGAAGGATGTTTTATTGGAACTTCAGAGATATTTGAAATGTGGAGAAGTCCGTCAATTCCTTTTTCAATCTCAACAAAAGCGCCAAAATCAGTAATGTGATATATCTTACCCTTTACAACACTGCCAACAGGATATTTTTTAACTATCTCAGGCCATGGATTCTGTTCCAGCTGTCTCAGACTGAAAGAAATTTTCTGCTCCTCTTTCTTAATGTCAATCACCTTAAGAGATAGGGTATCACCCATCGCAACCATGTCAGAAGGATGCCTCACTCTTCCTGTCCAGGAAAACTCAGAAATGTGAAGAAGTCCTTCTATTCCATCTTCAATCTTTATGAATGCTCCGTAATCGGTAATATTAACAACCTTGCCCTCAACAATGGAGCCCACCGGAAATTTTGTCTCAACCTCATCCCAGGGATTCTTTGTTTTCTGTTTGAGCCCGAATGAAACCACCTGTTTTTCCATGTTAATATCAAGAACCACAACCTCTATATCCTCCCCAACAGAAAGAATCTGAGATGGGTGTGTTATCCTGCCCCATGCCATATCGTTCAGATGTAAAAGTCCCACAACATTGTTATCAATTTCTATAAACGCTCCATAGTCAACAAGATTCTTAACCTTACCTTTAACTATCGTGCCTTTTTCAAGTTTTTGCAGGAATTCCCGTTTTTTCTCTTCCTTTTCCTCTTCAAGATATTTTCTTCTTGAAACAACGACATTTTTTCGTTGCTTATCTATCTTGATTATTTTGAACAAACTCTGCATATTTACAAACTGAGAAGGATTTGTGACCGGTTTTATGTCTGTCTGGGAACCAGGCAGGAATGCAAGAATACCAATGTCAACCTTGAAGCCTCCTTTAACCCTCTGAAGTATTGTGCCAGAAATCGGTTTATCCTCTTCAAAATGTTTTTCAATCTTATCCCAGTTGAACATGATATCGGCTTTTTCTTTTGAAAGAAGAATGAGGCCATTGGAATCAGGATCAAGAGATTCAACAATCAAATCAACCTCTGTTCCGGGTTTTATTTTTTCCTGATCGCTTTTGAATTCCTCTCTAAGCACATAACCTTCTGTCTTATAACCAAAATCAACAATGACCTCCTTATCAACTCTGATTACAGTTCCTTTTATCAGTGAACCAGGCTTGAAAGATAGCAATTTCTCTTCAAGAATTTTCGCAACATCTATGCCCTTCATATTGTTTTACCTCCCTGAATTTTTTTGCGCTGGATGGCTTTCAGAATTCTGACAACATTTCTGATGCAGCTTACATCCGTAGACGCACCAGAGATTATACCAATTTTTTCAAATTTTGCAAGATTAAGTTTTTTCAGTTCCTCTGGCATTTCTATAAGAAATGTATTTTTGTTAACTTTTTTACCTGTATGTACCAGTTTCCCTGTGTTGGAACTTTTTTTACCGCCAACAACTATCAACGCATCAACCTGGCTGGCAAGTTTCAGGGCTTCTTCCTGCCTTCTTATGCTGACAGGACATATTGTATTGAAAACTGTAACCTTTTCAGACGGAATATTTTTTAAAATTCTGCTGATAGCAGCTTTATAAAGATCAAGGGAAATTGTGGTCTGTGCAATTATTGCCCACTTATTTTTGTCCGGAATAGTGTTTCTTACCTGCCCCGGTTTGACAATGGCACAGTTAACACCTGCGATTTTTTCCATCGCTCGTATTTCTGGATGTTCTGGATCACCAACAAGAAAAATAAAATAATTTTCTTCTGATAGATGTTTCACAAGATTTTGAACTTTTCTGACAAAAGGACATGTGGCATCATAGATTTCATGAGTAAAGGATTTCAATTCTCGCAGCACATCCGGTGGCAAGCCATGAGATCTTATTATAAAAGGTTTACCCTTTGCATCTGAAATCTTCTGGATTACCCTCAATCCTTTATTTTTAAGTTCAGACATAACAAGAGGATTGTGAACAAGATCACCAAGACTGGTAAGTGTTTTTCTTTTTTCAAGAATTCTTTTAGCGGTTTCAACCGCCTTTGTCACACCAAAACAGAATCCAGTGGATTTGCCAACTATTATTTGCTTTTTCATTTTGAAAGTTCAATTATTCTTCTCATAACATCCTGTGCAACTTCATGATATGTATACTGTCTGGAATAATAGCACGGTTTACCAATTCTGATAATAATTTTTCCGGGTCGTATGAAATTTCTTCCTGGCGGCATAGCCCTGTATGATCCCATTATACAAACAGGGAGTACCGGTACATTCGCACGAAGCACTATGAATCCGATCCCTGGCTTTGCTGGCAAAAATTTACCGGTTCTTGATCTTGTCCCTTCTGGAAAAATAAGCAGGCTTTTTCCTTTTTGCATCACATTTAGAGCAGCTCTTATATCAGATGTTCCCATACTGGTTCTTGAAAGTGGAATTGCGCCAAGATGGGTGATGAGCAATCCAAAAAGACCTACCAGTTGTTCCTGTTTTGTAAAGTACGCGATGGGTTTTGGCAAGATATATCCAATCAGGGGTGGATCAAGAAAACTTGCATGATTTGCGGCAATAACAAATCTGCCCGAAGAAGGAATATTTTCTTTTCCATATATCTCCAGATGAAAAAATAACCTAAACACAAAAAAACCAAGAATTTTTGCAGCCATCCAGAGAATTTTATTTATACTTGACTCTTCCTGATGAAATCTCCCTGATAAATTTTTCATATTTCTGATTACCCCTGAGACTGGCAAGATCCGGGTCCTTTCTGATATGATTAAGGTCGTCAAAACCCAGTATTACAGCAATTTTCAGATAAATTATCGCCTCATCTTTCCTTCCGAGAAGCGCACAATCACAGGCAAGATTGTAGTAATGAACCGGATTAAAGGGCTGAAAATGTACAAGATGTTTATCCACAGCATAACCCGATTCAACATAACCTGACCTTGTATACAGATCTCCCAGTATTTCAAGTGCTTCAATGTGATCATTTTTTCTTGAAAGAACCTGCTTTAAAAAAACATATTCTTTGTTTCTAACAAGCGTTACCCTTTTATTTTTCAATTATATCCTCCAGAAGGGTTATTGCTGTAACATATTGTTTAACCACAATGGTTTTTCTGCGATTGGTCACCAATCCGTCCTTTTTCACCTTAACCAGATACTCATGTTTGGTCATGTTAACCTCAGAAATATCAAAAGCATCCGCGTCAGAAAGATAGTAATATCTATCATCTTCACCATCAAGAACACCTACATAAATCCAGCTTGTTGAAGTGTCAAGAACAATCACCTTTGATAAAAGTTCTGGACTTTCCATTTTCGTAGTTTAAGATTATTGTAACAGGTCCATCATTTTGTATTTCAACAAGCATGTGTTTACCAAAATCGCCCGCAACGATATCTCCGCAATAGAGGTTCCGACATGTCTGTACAAATCTGTCAAAAAAAACTGCGGCATATTCAGGGTTCATCGCCGCAAGAAAATCAGGTCTGTTGCCCCGCTGTGTGCTGGCATAAAGCGTGAACTGAGAAACCACAATCAGACCGCCGGAAACATCAATCAGGCTCAAATTCATTCTGTCATTTGAGTCCGCAAAAATCCTCAGCTTAAGTATTTTTCTGACAGCGGGTTCTATCAATGACTCATCATCGTTCCTGCCGAACCCAACAAAAAGAACAAGCCCTCTGTTTATGCTTCCTTTTTTTACATCCTCCACAAACAGACAGGCTTCCGAAACTCTCTGAATGATAAACCTCATGTATCTCCTTGATCAATCCGGATAACTGAAATAGTTTATTCCAGACAGTAAAATTTGACAAACACAATTATCATAATAAAATTATTTCATGATTAAATTTATGAAAATCTCAGGTTCAGGTAATGACTTTGTCCTTTTCAACAATCTGGACAAAAAAATAAAAAACCGGAAGAATCTTGCGATAAAAGTCTGCGGACGCAAAGACGGAGTTGGCGCTGATGGTGCGATATTTCTTGAAAAAAGCAAAAGGGCAGACTACAAAATGCGCATTTTCAATCCTGATGGTTCTGAAGCAGAGATGTGTGGAAATGGACTGAGGTGTCTTATCCGTTTCATTCATGAGGGAAAAATCTCAAAAAAGAATTTTCTGTCAGTGGAAACCCTGGCAGGAATCTATAAAACTCACCTGAAATATCCACTTGTTTCCATAAGCATGCTTCTTATTAAAAAGCCTGAAATGAATATCTCTCTGGACATAAACGGAGAAAATATCGCAGTTCATATGCTGAATACAGGAGTTCCCCATGCTGTAGTTCTTACCGAAAATATAGAAGAGGTCCCTGTTAAAGAACTCGGTTCATTGATACGGTATCACAGAACATTTCAACCATCTGGCACAAATGTTGACTGGCTGCAGATAACAGACAGGCATCACGGTAAGGTTCGCACATACGAACGCGGCGTTGAAGATGAGACGCTTGCATGCGGCACAGGCATAGTTGCCAGTGTCCTCTGCGGAGCCATGCTGAAAAAGTTCGAAAGCCCTGTGGAAATTACAGCGCGTTCAGGAGAAAAACTAAGGGTTTCTTTTTCAGACGACTTCAGTGAAATCTTTTTCGAGGGTGGAACAAGATTGATTTTTGATGGACACTGGATTGACAGGTGATAACAGGTAAGACCTCTGCATCATGCATTTTTCTTTTTCCCTTTGTTTCAGGTATCATCCTGTGGAATTTTTTTCGGTTCCCTGAAGAATATCTTTTGATTCTTTTTATATTTTTCGGTATTTTAACCCTTTCCCTCTCCTTAATTTGCAGGAAAATTTCCTTTTTTTTACTTGTTTTTTTTATCTTTATCACAGGCATATTCATTGCTGGTACCCATGGCATAAAACACGATAAAAATATTCCAATTCCTTTACAAAAAATTAATGCTGTCGTTGGAACAATAAGCGATGTGAGGGAAAAAGGACAGATCCTCACTGTTGTCCTTGAGGACACAATGGTATCAGATGGAACAATGTGGTTTGAAACAGGAATAAAAATTGAAAGTGGTCTTCCTGCAAATGAGCACGTCTATATTTCCGATCGGCTTTATCTCTACGGGATAAAAAACATAAAACAAACAGATAAGAAAATCACACTGACAGCAAAATCCTGGAAGGTGATAAATCCAGACTCATATCTGCGCAGATTCAATCAAAATATTCAGGAAATGACTGAAAAACTTGTAAGAAGGTGGTTTAAGTACCATGGTCAGGAAGCAGCAATCTTTAAGATGATGGTCCTTGGAAATAAAAAACATGTAAATGAAATTAAACAGGTTTTTATAAAAACAGGAACATATCACATTCTTGTTGTTTCCGGACTACATTTAGGATACGTGCTGTTATTTCTCAGAATTATATTTTTCCCGATGAGGAAAATTCAACAGGCACATTATAAAATCTTCAATTTTATATATCTTGCTGCAATAGTATTCTATTCGGCAATAACAGGATTTAACACGCCTGTGCTAAGAGCGGCCTTGATGTTTGGTATATATATTCTGTCTGAGCTTATTGAAAGGCCGATAAGCGGAATTGAATCTATTGGCTGGGCTGCTGCTGTTATTCTTTTTCTCAAACCGGACGAGATTTTCAATATGGGATTTCAATTATCGTTTGCTGCAACAACAGGTATTGTTCTGGTAATGCGTAACATTCCGGAAATAAAAAAAATTCCTTCGTGGCTGGATTCAATTATCAGGGTTACCATTGGAGCACAGGTTTTTGCAACCCCGGTACTTTTGGGAAATACAGGTTATTTTTATCCACTTGGTTTTATCACAAATTTCATTATTATACCTGTTGGTGGTCTGGCTGTATTTTTAGGACTGGCTTTTCTTGTTTTCGGATTCCTTAGACTTATTATCATTTTTCCACTGATAAAAACGCTGGAATTGTTCTGGATAGGTACAAAAATATTTTCCGGGTTTTCTCCCTCAATATCATGGTCAACTGATATTTTTCTGATTATCACCATATATATGATTATTTTTACAGTGCTGTTCAGAAACAGATGGAAAATATTTCTCGGGCTAATTTTACTTTTTATATCAGCGCATGCGCTGATTCCAGAAACTTCAGAAAAAAACCGGCAACTCTCTTTAAGACCTTCATCCTCAGAAGAAACCATAACCATATTTCCATGCAGAAAACTTCTCTGTACAGTTGAAAAAGAAAATTGCATTATACTGATAATATCTGAAAAAGAAGATTCTAAAACCATTGAACGGGCTATTGAAAACCTGAAAGATAAAAATAAAGAGATTATCTTTTTCTTCACGGGTGCTGCTCATGATGTAATCTCTCAGCTTGAATTTCTTCTGAAAAATGTTAAACCATCAATCATCATTGATAATCCGGAAATAAAGAAAAATCCGGCTTTCATATATAGAAAATGTTTTTTTCTTTCTGAATCAGGAATAAAACAGGATTTCTGGAAGTTTTTAAAACCTGTGGAAGGAATTCGGATGGTCTATAACTTTAATGACAACCAGGTGATTGAATATAAATACAGATCGGGAACAGTTATCCTTTCCTGTTATATGAACTCAGCAATCTTTGAGATTTTACCCTTCTCACCAGAATACCACACGATTTATGCTACACGACTTGCCCTATCAAACAAACTTGTAAAATATCTGAACGAGTATAAAACAGGTCAACTTTTGTATCAGAAAATCACCTATAATACGGCAAAAGAGCCATTGTCGTTCAGGTTGACACAGATTAACAATAGTTTCGTCATTGAATAAACTTAAGCGATCACAACTTTGTTTCTGCCCTGTTTTTTGCCTGGTATAAAGCGGTATCAGCCTTTTTAATCAATTCATAAGGGGTATTACCATCGACAGGAAAACTGGCAATTCCAAAACTTATGGTTAACTTACCACCGGGCTGCAATTCTTCACCGGGAAATTCAACCTCTTCAATTCTTCTTCTGATATTATCGCATATCATATAAGCGGTATTTTTATCAGTTTCAGGAAACACTATGATAAACTCTTCGCCTCCATATCTTGCCGCTATATCAGACCCTTTAATACTGTTATGAAGAATTCTGGCAATGTCTTTCAAAACGCGATCACCGGCAAGATGTCCATTTCTGTCGTTGTAAAGTTTAAAATTATCAATGTCACACATTGCAACAGAGAGACTGGTATCCTTATTTATTGACTCCTGCAGAATTCTTTCAAAATACCGCTGGAAGTGTCTGCGGTTATAAAGATGTGTGAGAGAATCTGTTATTGAAAGAATCCTTGTTTGCTCCATTAACTCCGCGTTTTCAAGAATAAGAGAGATTGGAATTGATATCATTCTGAGAAGAGAAAGATCTCTCTGGGAATAATTTTTCTTTTCTTTCGAAAAGACGCCTATAACTCCGGAAATTTCATCTTTCTTTGTTTTCAAAGGCGCCAGAATAAAAGAAGTGATACCTTTTTCCTGCAGAAACTTATATCTTGGAAATGACCCGAGATTATTTATTAGAATCGGATATGGCCTTGTCGCAATTTCTTCAAATGTTTCCAGTGGCAGTTCTATGTCTTCGCCCGTGATATTCTGAAAAAATGCTGACCGAACAACTGTACAAGTACTATTTCATTCTTGAAAAAGTTGCTGATTCCGTGCGTGACCCGTTCAAGAGTTTCCTCAATGGAAATATCCTTGCCAAAAATTTCCATCATATCAACAATAGCGAGGAAAAGAGCAGATTCAACAGCATAGTCATTTATCAAAAGCCTCTGTTTTTCAATCTCTTTTGACAGGGTTAACGTTTTATCCCTGAAGATAATATTGCTGACAATACCCACAATGAGGAGAAAACTAACAATAAGGTTGAGAATCAGGAGATAATAGAAACTTTCACGTTCTTTGCCACCCATAAAAACAAAATCAAGCCATACAATGTATCCGGCGACGGCAAAAAGAATTATATTTCTAAACCTTATTAGAATCCTGTGTCACCACCTTGATCTGTTTTATTATTTGATTAAATTCTTCAGGCCTATTGTATGCCATTTCTGCGAGCATCTTTCTATTTAGATTTATTCCAAGCGAGTGCAAACCATGGATAAAATTACTGTATGATATTCCGCCTGTCCTGCAGGCTGCTGATATTCTGACAATCCAGAGACTTCTTAAATCTCTTTTTTTCTGTCTCCTGTCGCGATAGGCATAGGTAAGACCTCTTTCAGCAAATTCCTTTGCCCTTTTGAACTGTTTTGACCTTCCCTGTCTGTATCCTTTTGCAAGTTTCAGAATCTTTTTCTTTCTGTGTCTTCCGGCTGGTTTATTTGTGGCTCTTGGCATCTTTCACACTCCTATTTATGAGTAAGGCAACATCTTTTTTATCATTTTCGCTGCTTCGCCTTTTAAAATTTTTGGTTTTGCAAGTCGCCTTTTTCTCTTTGCACTTTTTTTCGTCAGGATATGGCTTTTCCCGCTTCTGTGATGTTTTACCTTTCCTGTTCCTGTAATTTTAAATCTCTTCGCGACAGCTTTTCTGGTTTTTAACTTCGGCATCAAAAACTCCCTGTTTTTCAGTACGGAATAATTATAACGTTAAGAAATCTTCCTTCTTCATGTGGACTCTTTTCCACTTTCGCAATTGGACCAAGGTCATTTATAAGTTTCTGAAGTATGTTATAGCCTCTTTCCTTATGAAGTATCTCCCTGCCTTTGAAAGCCACAGAGATTTTAACCCTGTATCCTTCTTTTAAAAATTCTTCTATATGCTGTTTCTTAAATCTATAGTCGTGTTCGCTTATTTCAGGCCTCAGACGAATTTCTTTCATCTGGGTTAACTTTTGTTTTTTCTTTGCTTCCTTTTCTTTCTTTTTCTGTTCGTATAAAAATTTCTTAAAGTCAAGTATTCTGCACACAGGTGGATTTGCATTCGGAACTATCTCAACAAGATCCATCAGGTTTTCCTTTGCCATTGCTATGGCCTGGTCTCTTGGCAAGATTCCTATCTGTTGACCATCCTCACTGATCAGTCTTACCTGTGAAGCTCTTATTCTGTAATTTGTATTATACCTGCGTGGATCGATATCTTCTCCCTTTTTTTCGGTATTTATTATACCAAGTATTCATACAAAGGCAAATTAAAAATTTATTTCAACCGATTTTGTTTCTTCAATTTCTTTGATCTTTCTTATAAAATCCTTGACAGGCATAGTCCCTTTAAGTCCTTTTTTGTGAAGTCTGACAGCGACTGTTCCACTGGATTGTTCCTTTTCTCCCACAACACACAATACAGGAACCTTCTCGTTTTCTGCTATGCGAACCTTTCTGGACAGCGATTCCTGAGAACAATCAATCTCTGCTCTCAATCTGTTCTTCCGACATATGTCAAGAACCTGCTCTCCATATGGAATAAACCTGTCCGCGATCGTAAGAATCTTGACCTGTACAGGCGCAAACCAGAGAGGGAAATTACCGCTGTAATGTTCAATCAGGATACCGAAAAATCTCTCAAGTGAACCCATTATCGCCCTGTGTATCATTATTGGTCTTTCAAATTTGTTGTCCTGATTCACATACTTCAAACCAAATCTTTCCGGGATATTGAAGTCAACCTGAATCGTTGAACACTGCCATGTTCTTTTAAGGCAATCTTTTATCTTGATATCAATCTTTGGACCGTAAAACACACCTTCTCCTGGATCTATCTGAAAATTAATAGCCTTTTTCAAAAGAGCATTTTCAAGAGCTTTTGTCGCTTTTTCCCAGTTTTCAACACTTCCAACAAACTTATCAGGTCTTGTGGAAAGATAAACCTCATATTCACTGAATCCAAAACTTGATAAAAAGTACATAACAAAATCAAGCAGTTGTATGACCTCGTCCTGAATCTGATCAGGTCTGCAGAAGATATGGGCATCGTCCTGAGTGAATCCCCGCACCCTCAAAACTCCGTGAAGAACTCCGTCCTTTTCATATCTGTAAACAGTACCGAGTTCAGCCCATCTTATTGGAAATTCCCTGTAACTGTGGAGTTCTGCCTGGTAAACAAGAATATGAAAAGGACAGTTCATTGGCTTCAACTGATAAGAAAAACCCTGTTCAAAGTTTATGGGTGGAAACATATTTTCTCTGTAAAATGATAGATGTCCTGACTTTTCCCAGAGTGATACATTTGCTATATGTGGAGTATAAAGAAGTTTATATCCCCTTTCAAGATGGGCATCTCTCCAGAAATCCTCAATCACCTTTCTTATTATTGCGCCCTTTGGATGCCAGTAAACAAGCCCTGCTCCAAAATCCGGTTGAAGTGAAAACAGTCCAAGCGCTGGACCAAGCACCCTGTGATCCCGTTTTTTCGCTTCCTCAAGATTTCTTAAATACTCGTCAAGTTGTTCTTTTTCAGTAAAACAAACACCGTAAATCCTCTGAAGAGATTCCCTTTTTTCATCTCCTCTCCAGTAAGCAGAAGAAATATTCAAAAGCTTGAAATGTTTTACCTGTCCTGTTGAATTCACATGAGGTCCCGCGCACATATCTATGAATTCACCCTGTTTGTAAAATGATATTTTTTCATCCTTAATCTCTTCAAGGAGTTCAAGCTTGAATGGTTCGTCTTTCAGAATTTCTGCTGCCTGTTTTCTATCATATTCATGTCTTTCAACAGGAAGGTCTTCCCTGATAATTTTTTTCATTTCAATGGTAATTTTTTCGATATCCTGCGGGGTGAAAGGTTCGGTTCTGAAAAAATCATAATAAAAACCATCTTTTATGGAAGGTCCTATGCATAACTTTGTCTCAGAATACAGCCTTTTTACAGCCTGAGCAAGTATATGAGATGCTGTATGTCTGAGTGCATCCATGTTCACATCCTGATTTCTATCCATATAAATTTTCCCGAAAAATAGAACCGCCTGATTCCGGCGGCTTTATATTTGCTCATCGCAATTTCTTCAATAATCTGGTTGTTTTAAAAAACCCCATGTCTGCATAAACATCCCTTACTGCAACAAAAAACTGGCGGGGCCGACGGGGTTCGAACCCGCGACCTCCGGATCGACAGTCCGGCATTCTAATCCGCTGAACTACGGCCCCTTTATCTTGACTAATTATTATACCTTTGCTATAAAATGGTGTCAAAAAGATCTGTAATCGTACTGGAAAATGAAAAAAATGAAAATGACACCCAGGCAAAGACTTGCAGCAATACTGAATAAAAAACCCCACGATTGTCTGTCGTGGACAGCCCTCGTTGACAATAATACCCTGAACTTTTTTCCGGAAAACCTGAGAGGAAACTTCGGAATTGATTTCTATAGACATATTGATAGTGATATTTTTCTCCTGAATGGATGGAATACCCCTTATACCCTGAGGAGTCCTGAATCAAAGTGGTCAGAGGAGGTAAAAATTGAAGTGGTTACAGAAAACGGGAATAATATAAAAAGGATAATCACTCCAGAAGGAACCCTGACAGGCATTTATGCCAGAGGCGGACACCCATTAAAATACATGATAGATTCCATGGAAGCAGTAAAAATTTACACAGGAATGTGGGAAAATGCAAAATTCGTCAAACATGATGATTCAGAAACATATAAAATCCTTGATGACCTGGTTGGAGATGACGGTATTGTAACAAGATTCTGGGGTCCATCAGCCATCCCGAGATTGCTTGAACTTGACATGGGTACACTCAATTTTTACTATTTTCTCAATGATTATCCAGCCGAGATGAAAAAGTTGATAGAAACAATTCACGAAAAGGAAAAGGAAGCGTTCAGAATACTTGCAGAAGGTCCGTGGAGTTGCGTGATACTGGTGGAAAATACCAGTACCCATTATATCAGCCCGAAGATTTACAAGCAGTTCAATATGCCTCATCAGGCTGAATTCATAAGCACAATCAAAAATGCAGGAAAAACTGCCATACTTCACATGTGCGGACATGTGAGAAAAATTCTTCATCTTATAAAAGAAACAGGATGTGATGGTATCCACGCTCTGACCAGACCACCAACAGGGGATACACCATGGGAATTTGCACTTGATGTTTTAGGAGAGGATATAATAATTATTGGTGCACTTGATGTTTCAACATTTCTGCTCAGCAGAATCCAGGATATTCCGCACATGCTTGATCTGTCAATAACAGACAGATTGAGAAATTCAAATTTTATACTCGGGGTATTCGCGGATGGAATAAAGGTTGATCTTGAAAGATTCTATGCCGTATCACGATGGGCTGAAAAATACAGATATTAATTAAAACCCCATGCTTTCAAGTCGTCTTATCCTCTCTTCAATTGGAGGATGGGTTGAAAAAAGTGCCATCAACGATTTTGCTGAAAATGGATTCACTATAAAAAGATGACCTGTCGATGGGTTTACGCTGTTCATTGGAAGAGCAGAGACACCCCTTGCAAGTTTCTTCAATGCATTTGCAAGTGCAAATGGATTATGAATAAGTTTTGCACCTGTTTCATCTGCAAAATACTCCCTGTTTCTTGCAATGGCAAGATTGATCATTGTGGCTACTATTGGCACAACAATCGCAAATACCAGCATCGCAAAAACAGAAAAAATATTTCCGCCTCTTTGTGAATTTCTTCCACCACCAAACATTGCGGCAAACTGAATCATTCTGGCAATCATTGTAATTGCGCTGGCAACTGTTGCCGCTATGGTGGCTATGAGAATATCTCTGTTTTTGATATGCGATATCTCATGGGCTATAACTCCTTTGAGTTCGTTTTCATCAAGCAGGTCAAGTATTCCCTGAGTAAAAGCCACGGATGAATGCTTGGGGTCTCTCCCTGTGGCAAATGCATTCGGGCTCTGAGATGGAATTATATAGACATCCGGCTTTGGAATGCCCGCCGCAACAGAAACCTCAGAAACAATCCTGTGAAGCCCTGGCATCTGATCTTCTGGAACCCTGATGGCACGGGTCATCATAAGAACGATTTTATCACCGTAGAAATAGGAAACCAGGTTCATGCAAAGAGCGATAAAAAAAGCAATAAACATCCCATCGTTTCCAAAAAAACTTCCAATGTAGACAAGAAGTATACTCAAAACTCCAAGTAAAAGATAACTTCTTATTTTTGCAGCCATGTTATTCTCCTGTTTATCTGATTAGATGTTCCCGATGTTTGAAAAGTTGCAGTATAATGATTATGAAGAAATTATAACACATATTGCAATTAACTATGGAAAAAGACACTATCTGCGCCCTCTCAACTCCTTATGGAATCAGTGGTATCGGCATAATCAGGATCAGTGGCCCTGAAACGTTTTCCGTGATAAAAAAAATTTTCACCCCGGGTAAAAAAAGAAGGATTGAAAAAAAATGGAAGAGCCATACGGTCAGATACGGACATATCATTGACAGCAATGGAAAGATTATCGACGAGGTTCTGGTAACAATAATGAGGTCTCCGTCAAGCTATACAAGGGAGGATATGGCAGAGATAGGATGTCATGGCGGGATCGCTGCGATTAAAGCGGTGCTTTCAATATGTCTTCAAAGTGGATGCCGGCTTGCACAACCTGGAGAATTCACAAAAAGGGCATTTCTGAATGGAAGGATTGATCTTGCCCAGGCCGAAAGCATAATTGAGATAATAAACTCAAGAACTGAAAAATCCCTTGAGGTTTCACTTAAACAACTTAATGGTTCTTTATCCAGAAAAATATCAGAGATCAGAAATCATCTTGTTAATATCCTGGCACTTTTGAACTATGAAATTGATTTCTCTGAGGATTTTGGAAGTACTTCTGACAATAATCTTATTGAGAATCTTGATTCAATAATAACAGAGATAAAAAGAATAACTCAGGAGGGTCAGTCAGGAAGAATATTCACAGAAGGGATAAAAATCGCTATTGTTGGAAAACCGAATGTTGGCAAGAGCAGTTTGCTGAATCTTCTTGTGGAAGAAGATAAGGCAATTGTTTCAGAATTACCGGGAACAACAAGGGATTCAATAGAAGCAATCATAAATATATCCGGAATTCCTTTCACAATAGTTGATACTGCCGGCATAAGACATCACGCAAATAATATTGAAAAAATTGGAGTTGAACGATCAATAAAATGGATGGAAAAAGCTGAAATGGTTCTTGTGGTCCTTGACTATTCATCCCCTCCTGACCAGATTGATATTCAAATACTTGACATGGTGAAAGATAAAGTGCACATAGTCATTTTGAATAAATGCGACCTCTGTCCACAAGTGGATGAGAAAACCATCAATGATCCTTGTAAGAAAGCCAGAGTTGTGCAAATGTCATGCATCACAGGGAAAGGACTTCAGCAGCTCAATTCTGCAATAATTGAAGAGTTGAACAGAGGTTTGTGTGAGATCAAAAACCCGGAATTCTTTTTGAGCATCAGACAGCAGCATTCCCTTGAAAAAACTTTGAAAATCCTTGAGGAAATAAAAAAACTTTTGATTGATGACATTACAAGTACTGATATAATTGCGGATATGATAAAACTTGCACTTATTCAGATGGATGAAATCTCAGGGAAAAACATCTCGGATGAAACACTTGATGAAATTTTCAGCCGGTTCTGTGTTGGAAAATAACACATTCAAGGAGGTATTATGAAAAAACTTTTATTCGTATTGCTTGTTTTGATAACCGTTCTTTTTACTGGCTGCGCAACATATTACAATCCTGTCACAGGAAAACATGAAAAAACTGTTTATACAGAAAAGGACGAAATTGACATGGGTGTGGCTCTTGATAAAAAGATATGCTCTGAATTCAAAATTGTAGAAAATCCAGACAGGGTTTTTGACGGTTTTACAGAAATATGCTCAAAAATTGCTTTAAAAAATGATAGAAGTCATCTTTCATACAGATTCGGGGTAATTGAAAAAAACGAAGTCAATGCGTTTTCAGTGCCCGGTGGATTTGTTTATGTATACACAGGGCTCCTGAAACAAATCAGTTCTCATGATGAACTTGCCTGCATTATAGGACATGAGATAGCCCATATATGCAATAGAGATGGAGTTCATATACTTGAAAAACAGATACTTTATTCAATTCCGACCAGTATACTTCTTGGAGGAGAAAGACAGAAAGCCATACAGAAGGCAGCAGATACTATTTTCACCATCTCAATGCTTAAATACAGCAGAACTCAGGAAATAAAAGCAGACATACTTGGAATGACCTATGCATATCGTGCAGGATACAATCCAGAGGGAATGATCTCTTTCTTTAAGAAAATGCAGGAATTAGAGAAAAAACAACCATTTATCCCTTTAACTTTTCTCAGCGATCATCCTGACACAAATCAGAGAATCCAGAATGCACAGCAGGTCATATCAAGATTAAAAACAGAGAAATAGAAAACCTATGTTTCTTCTGTATCCGGCATAACCTGAACAAGAATATCAAAACAGGATTCACGATCAAGGGCAACCTCAAGATTATCAATCCTGATTAAATAACCGGTAAAAGTTTCCTGAACAGTAATGATAGAACCAGGGACAATGCCGTATCCAGATAGTTTTGAAAATAATTTACCACGCAGACATACCACCCTCACCTTTTTCCCTTTCGGCACATCGCACAATCTCATGACTCCAATACTATTAAAAAACCCCCAGCCGCTTCTTCTTCTTTTTCTCATTCCACAGCAGTGCCCTCTTGGAATTGGTTTTCCATCCGGACATTGCTGGGGATGACCGAGAAAGTCACAGAGAGCCTCATCAATATTTTCTGCTGATTCATGTTCAAACGAACCGGCCACCTCATTGAACTCTTTCATTCCTAAAACATCGTGAAGGAAAACCTCCCATAATCTGTGTCTTCTCACCAGCATCCTTGCAAGTTTCTCTCCATTTTCTGTAAGAAAAACACCCTTTTCTGAAACAGAAACAAGACCTTTTTTTATAAGCAGTTCAAGAACATCAGGTGGAAACTGGCAGGAAATTTCTCTGTCTTCTCTTTTTCTCCACAATTGTTCAAGAGCATCCTCTATTCTTTTATCCATATTCTTCCTCTAAAATAATCCAAATACTGTGATCAGCGCATTCAGAATAAATCCAACAGAGAATGCAATGATTACAGCAAAAACAAAGGTTGAAATTGCAAAAATCAGACCTCTTTCCTTTATCATTACAAAAAACTGTGCGATGCATGGTACAAAAAGGGTAAGGATTACAGCTCCGACAACACTCTGGCCGGCATCAAGAACGCCTCTGTTAAAAAGATCAAACATACCCGCTGCTCCATAATCCCTCCTCAAAAAACCCATAATAAAAACATGGCTCATTTCAACCGGAAGCCCCATACCCGTTACGACAGGTGAAAGGATTGAAACAAGATATGAAAGAATACCAGCCATATCAAAAAGAAATAGGATTATCGTTCCAAGAACAAAAAGAGGGAGTGCTTCCTTAATATACCAGATAATTCTTCTTCCTGTTTTTATACCTATATTTCTCATATATGGCAAACGCAAAGGAGGAATCTCCAGAGAAAAAGAGGAATCACCCTGAATAAGAAGGTTGAGAGCGCTTCCAAGTATGATCATTATTATCATAATTGAAAGTGCCCAGACTAAGAGCGCAAAATTTGAGATGGATCCAAGTATTCCAAGCACAACCCCGAGCTGGGCTGAACATGGTACAACCACAGCAAGAAGAACTGTTGCTATAATTTTTTCCTTCCTGGTATCAAGAATTCGTGTTGTCAGTGTGGCCATTGTTCCGCAACCAAAACCCAGCACAAGTGGAAGAATAGCCTTACCTGTTAAACCGAAGGATTTAAAGATTCTGTCAGTCAAAAAAGCCAGCCTCGGAAGATATCCGCAATCTTCAATGAATCCAAAAAAAAGAAAAAACATCGCTGTGATTGGCAGAACTATTCCCAGTCCGTACGAAAGCGCCATGGTGATAATTCCATAATCTCCAACAAAAAAATTTCTCAAAACAGGGTGAGTATTTGAAAAGACGTCTGTGAAAAAAGGATTGATAATCTTACCAAAAAGCTCTTTTCCAAGAATGTCCACCAGAAAACCTGCGCCAAATTTTCCAACAACAAGATACATAACAAATATCATGAAGATCGCAATAAATGTCCCGTAAACAGGGTGGATCGTAAGTTTACTGATAAAAACTTGAGAGCCGCTGTGCGATAATTTACCTTTTGTTGATATTGATTCTGCAATTTCTTCGGCATGCTTGATCAATGGAGAAGTAACCATATAATAAAGAGGTTGAGACAGTGAATACTGAAGATTTTCCCAGATATTTTCAATCTTTACTGGATCAACTTGAGGAATATTTTTGCAAATATCGCAGAGTTGATCTGTGGCTCCTGCAAGAAAAACAGCAAGACCCCTTTTTTCAAAACTTGTTTCAGGAAGATTTCTTCTGATTTCTTCTACAACCCTTTCAACATCTTCAGGATAAAGAACCCTGTATTTACCTGGATGCGCCTCAATTATTGATTTTTTAAGCTGATGGATCCCCACATGTTCTGTAGCAATCATCGGGACAACTTCTATCCCAAGAAGTTCAGTAAGTTTTTTATGATTGATGAAAACACCTCTGTCGTTTGCCTCGTCCATCATATTCAGCACAACAACCTGCTTTACTCCAAGATCGCACAATAACAGCGTTAAAACAAGTCCTCTCTTCAGATTTTTCGCATCTATAATATTAACAACTATGGCATCCGGATTTTTAAGCAGGATATCTCTTGTAACCCTCTGGTCTTCTGTATGTCCAAGAAGATCCGTTATTCCGGGTGTATCAATCACAGTAAAATATCTGTTGCCAATTTTTGCAGTACCCCTGCTGATTTCAACGGTTGTACCCGGATAATTGGAAACAGTGGCATAGGTTCCTGTGAGAAGATTGAAGATAACACTCTTGCCCACATTTGCGTTGCCGGCAAGAATAACCTTCTGCAATTCAGGTTCTTTTTTTCTTTGCTTTCTTTCTTCCATCCTGACTCCCGAAACATCTGGTGCAGAAACCTTCAAGAACAAGTTTTTGTTCGGTTAAAAAAACCTTCAGTTTTCTAACACTTTCATGAATTGAATTTTCTATGTCGGCGAAAAAAAACTCAATAATTCTTCCACATTTTTTGCACCTGAAGTGATAATGTATTTGTTTATTAACAAACTCAAAATATCTTTCCTTTTCATTTGAAATCTGAATTATCCTGCCAGAAGAAAGAAGTTTGTTTATTGAACGATATACAGTCGCTCGCGAAACTGCAAGTCCCGCCTCTTTCATCAGGTTAATCAGATCCTGAACTCGAAAATGACCGGCACTCTTTGCAAATATCTCAACATCTGAAAGCCATCTGTCTGTTTTCATAAAAAACACCTATATGAGATTGAGTCTCATTAAGTTTAGCAGATAAGAAAAACAAAGTCAAAGATATCACATCCGTGCTTCAGTATCAATTTCAGGAAAATTTGATTACATTCTGAAAAATTTATTTCAAAATTAAACCGGTTGCTTTCATCTCACGTCATATTATGGTATAATATTTTTATCAGATGGCTTTGAAAATGAAACAAATAATACTGATACTTTCAATATCTGCGATTCTGTTTCTCAGTGGATGCTCTGAGAAAGAGGAACTGGTTATTAAGAAAACAGAGTCCATACCTTCAGAAAATATTTCACAGGAAACTGTTCCTGTGGTTGTGATGCTTCCAACAGAAAAACCTTCAGAAAAAGCGAAACAGCAGGAACAGATAACTTATGAAACAAAAACCGTAACAGAAAAGATTGAACATAAACCGGTTGATAACCTTGCAAAAACTTCCTATGATACCTGGCTCAATGAATCCTTATCCACGCAAACAAAAACAGCTGACAGCAAAAACATTCCCGGAAAACAGAGTACCAAATCCAAAACACCTGTTCCGGAAATCAGGGTTTTCAAAAGTCCGATTGTTCTGGTAACAGGCGAATGTTTGATTTACAGAATAAAATGGAACTTTGCAAATGTGGGCAAACTTCTGCTTGCCTGTAAAAAGGAGAAAATAAATAATAAGGATGTCTATCATATAGTTGGAATAACCGTACCGAAAGGCATCTGGACCAGGGTTGGAAATGGATACAACAGATTTGATTCCTACATTGATAGTGCCAACAATCTTCCGTTTTTCTATTACAATTATTCCGGATCCCCAACCACCAGCCAGGTTACCAGAACCATCATTGACCACAATACAAAAACCCTCACATATGAGGTGAAAAAATATAAGGCAGGGAAACAGTATGGATCAAAAAATGGAAAGATTAATTTTTCAGATGTTGTCTTTGATGGACTTTCGGCTATTTATGCTGTGAGAGGAATTGCAGGAGAAAAGATGAAACCTTCCAGAATGCCTGTTGGTATTACAAAAATAACGGATATTTACCTTTGTTTTCTTAAAAGGAACATTGAAAACTTTGCAGTTGGCACCAGAGAGTACTGGTTGATACAATCAGAAGCATCAGAAGATGAGGCTCTTTTCAAAAAAGGGACATTGCTCGTTTCAATATCTGCTGATGATGAAAGGCTTCCCCTTATACTCAAAGGAAAAGTACCGCTGGGAACTGCAACAGTGGAACTGGTTTCAAGAAAAACGCTTGATCAGGATTTTCCAACTGACAGTAAATCTCTTACTGAAATATTGACCTCTAACCTTTAGCACATGTATCTGTTTTCTATAGAATGCATTTCCCATCTTACAGGAATAGCTGTATTAACCGGCAAAAAGGTTATTGCAAAAAAAATATGGAAAAGTGAAGATCCCTGTGTGGAAATTCTGCCTCAGATTGATAAAATGCTAAAAAAAACAGGCATGAAACCGGAAATGTTTGATTATTTTGTTGTCTCATCAGGACCCGGCTCATGGACAGGAATAAGACTTGGCATGTCTGTTGCATATGGACTCTCCATTGCAAACGAAAAGAAAATTTTTTGTGTCAGCAGTCTTGAAGGTATGGCTTACAGATTTAAAAATAATGAATATACAGGGGTGTTTCTTCCATCAGCTGGAAAATCTGTTCACTACGGAATTTTCAAAAACCCTGGAATTCTTGCAAAAAAACACGGCAGATTTCATGTGTGCAGTATTGGAGAGTTAAGTTTGAAGCTGAAGAAAGCAAATATTGTTGCAGGTCCATCCAGAGAAATTCTCTCTCTGTTCAGTCCCTCAAAACATACCATTAAGAGAGTGTTTCCTGACCCGATTTTAAACGCTGTTTTGGCTTATGAAAGAATAAAAAATTCCGTAAAACCAAAAAATCAACCGTATTATGAGAAATAAGGTTCTTTATATTCTGCCAAGCAAAGAGATAGGTGGAACAGAAAAAATGCTTGTGATGCTGGCAACAGGAATGAAAAAATACAATTTTGAACCGGTTGTATTGACCCTCCAGCAGGAAGGACCTTTTCATAGGATGCTTGATGCTTCTGGCATAAAAAGATACGCACTGAATGCAAAAAGAAATCCTCTGTATGCAATTATTAAAATAATTTTTGTTTTTCTGAAAGAAAATCCCTGCATAGTTCACTCTTTTCTTTTTGGTGGAAATATATCTGCAAAATTTTTGAGGCTTTTTTTCTGGAAACCTCTCGTTTGCTCCATAAGAAGCACTGATGATTGGAAGAAACCGTTTCACTGGAAAATTGAAAAATTTACTGATTTTCTGTGTTCGTTAATTATTTCAAACTCAAGCGCGGGGAAAAAAGCTTTTATTGAAAAGGCTGGTTTAAGTGCAAAAAAAATAAAGGTGATTCCAAATGGGATTGACATCGGTAAGATAAAAGAAAAATTTCAATATATTAAGAAAACGCCACATACAGGAGTAATCGCTGGTTCTGTGGGGAATCTCAGGAAGGCAAAGGGTTATGATGTGCTTATAGATGCTGCAGATATAGTCAGAAAAAAAAGAAATGATGTACATTTTATCATTCTCGGAAAAGGACCATTGGAGCAGCATCTAAAAGAAAAAATTCAGAAATTAAATCTTA